>CAZRIQ010000419.1:0-2683 GCA_964600175.1 uncultured Melioribacter sp.
CTGCCGTCTGGAAGTATTACCTCCAACTTCCATAAATACTCTCTCCCGCGAATAAATTTGTTATCGCGATTTAAATTTAATATTGTGTCAGCTAAAACTTTATCTATTAGTAAATCCCCTGCCGTAGAATAAACACTTACTTTATAGGCTGCAGCATTAGAGATTTTTTTCCAGCTAATGGCAAAAGAATCCGAAGTGATTTCGGAATTATCGGGAGGAAACAATACAATGTTATCATTCCTCAAATTATCTGCGCGGTAATAAGCTTTAGGGGAACGGTCGATATTAATTACATTATAAAATACTGTTGAAAAGATAGCTATTACAATCACTCCGGCGGCAAATATTAAATAAACTTTTAGTGGCTTCTTTTTCGATTTTTCCGGTTGATGGGGAAAACGGAACAAATTTTTCGCTTTCTCAAAATACTTTTTCTCAAGTCGGGGCGGTCTAATAGATCTAACTTTTCTTGAAAGCCTATATATATCGGTTAAACGAGATGTACATTCGCTGCATCCGGACAAATGATTTTCGATATCGATCTTTTTGTCCGGAGAAATTTTGTTTTCTAAGTATAGTAATATTTCGTTTTCAGTAAGATGCATAAAGTGTTTTTTCCCTTGTAAATATTATACGGACATTTACAAATTTTTAAAAACTCCTTTCTTCGGAGAAGGATTTGTCACATATACATTATTTCTTATAGACTCTAACGCCTTATCTAAAATAGAATAAACTTTGTAATAAGGTTTTATATGAATAATTTCGGAAATTTCTCTCGCAGACAAATTTTCCCAGAACCTTAAGCGCACTACGACCTTTTCTTGAACGGAAAGATTCGCAATTAAACTTTCGATTTTCGTACTAAGATCGGATTCGTCAATTCCATCTTCATATACCGCAGTATCTACGGTTTCCGGCATATATGTCTCCTCATCAAACGAAATAGTATCCTTTTGCCATAGCACATTCTGAGGTCTGGGTGTTCTGGTTAAAAGCGATTCAATATGGGTCAACTTATCATGCACGCTTTCGCTATCCGGCTTAGAGCTCAAATTCATTATATCGGATATTTCCTCAAGAGAGAGTCTTTTCCAATAGTAAAGTTCAAAAAACAACCGGTCTTCTTTTGGCAAATTTTTAATTCCTCGTGGAAACCGTCTCCGCCCGTGAGACCTCCGATAAATATCGATGCACAAGTTATTTACTACCGTGGTTAACCATGTGGAAAACTTTGGACGTAATCCGTTAAAATCAGTTTGATATTTCTTAAGTATTCTGAAATGATTTTCCAATAATTTTGAGCATATCACTACATATTGTTCCATTACTTCATCATAGTTTCTCTTATACCGCCAAATAATTTTCAGGATTAAGTTTGAATATCTTCGCAAGAATTCTCCCCAAGCTGCCTCCGATAATTTGTCCTCACGGAACAGCCTCGATAGCAACTTATCGGTAGGCAATCCGATCAGAAATATTTCATGCGGTGTAAAAATGTTTTGGGAAATTTTCCGTTCCAACATAAATACAATTCTTGTTAACTATAATTGTTTTGATATCAAATCTTGTGCTTAAAACAATATTAGCTTTTTGACTACATTGATGCAATAAAAAATTCCGTCATCGTTTAGATGATTCTCGGAGGGGTTATCTGTTTAACCGGTGTATATGACAAAGTAACTTTTCAACTATTCCCTAGAGATCCATACACCTTATTTAAACAGCAACATTTTAATCGTTTTCACAAAACTCTCTGACGAAATACAGGTCACAATTCTACATGGACAGTATTGCTTAAATAAGTATTACATTTGACGTAGTCATTGCCTTGCCATTAGTCGCTCTCATAAGGTCTATATTTTTATCTCGATTCCTATCGGGCAGTGATCCGAACCCATAACATCGGCAAGCACAAAAGCATTTTTTACATTCTTCTTGAAATTGTCCGATACATAAAAGTAGTCGATTCTCCAGCCCACATTTCTTTCTCTTGCGCGCGTTATCTGATCCCACCATGTGTAAATCTCGCCGGCATCGGTAAACATTCGCAGCGTATCGAAGTATCCGTCAGCTAAAAATCTATCTATCCAAGCGCGTTCTTCAGGAAGAAACCCGGATATCTTTTCGTTTTCTTTCGGGCGCGCCAAATCGATTTCTTTGTGAGCTGTGTTAACATCTCCGCATATAATTAATTTTTTCCCCTTCGCTTTTAATTTGTTCGCGTATTTTTGAAATGCTTCATAAAATCCCATTTTATAATCGAGACGTTCTTTCGACCGCTTCCCATTCGGGTAATAAATATTGAAAAGAACAAAATCTTTGTAATCAACAATTAAAATCCTTCCTTCGTTGTCAAATTTTTCGATGCCGAATCCGCGTTCAACCTTAAGCGGTTTTTCTTTTGTATATATTGCTGTTCCGCTGTAACCCTTTTTCATGCCTTGACAAAAATATGAATGGTACCCCGGAACGTTCTTTAATTCTTCGGGCAACTGTTCTTCCCAAGCTTTCGTTTCCTGAACACATAAAATATCGGGACTCACCTGCTTGAACCACTCCAAAAAACCTTTCTTTAAAACCGCACGTATGCCGTTAACATTCCATGAGATAAGTTTTATATCTTTCATTAAGTATCCGGTTTGAATTTTGATTTGTCAAGATAGCAGAATGCTTAAGGAGA
>CAZRIQ010000420.1:0-2681 GCA_964600175.1 uncultured Melioribacter sp.
CGGTAGGGGAAGCAATCCCGGCAAATATTGAACCGAGTACGGCAAGTATCAAAAAGAAAGGAATTACAAAAGCCGTAATTGTTCTCTTTAGTTTTACGGTGCCTTTAAAAGCATCCAAATCTTTTTGCGGCATTGCCGGTGCTAACTTCGGTTTTGTGACCGCGATGTAAATCAGCCATAGAAGAAATAAACTTACCAGTATGAATCCTGGAATAACTGCGGCAACAAAAAGTGCACCAACCGAAACATTTAGGACACTTCCAAGAAGTACAAGCACAATGCTCGGCGGGATGATTTGTCCGAGTGTACCCGAAGCAGAAATGATTCCTGTTGCAACTTTTGGATCGTAGCCTTTTTTGAGCATTGTGGGAAGACTGAGAACGCCCATCGTAACAACCGTAGCTCCTACAATCCCGGTTGCAGCGGCAAGCATCGCCCCAACAATCAAAACTGAAATTGCCAATCCTCCTCGTAGTTTTCCAAACAGCAGCGCCATCGTTTCGAGAAGTTCTTCCGCAAGCCCGGATTTTTCGAACATCACTCCCATAAAAACAAACAACGGAACAGCGAGCAGAATGTAGTTGTTCATTATTCCCCATACACGAAGAGGAAGCAGGTTGAAAAATTCTGGTCCGAAAGCTATTAAACCAAAAATTATTGAAGCGCCTCCGAGTGTAAATGCGACCGGGAATCCCATCAACAAAAGAATTAAGATTACGGCGAAGAAAATTATAGGAAGCGATTCAATCATTTTCTTTCTCTGCCTGGTTTTCTTTTATGATAAGAATTGATTTGAACAGGAGCGAGATTCCCTGCAGCAGAATAAAAATAAACGCAATTGGTAAAACCGATTTGATAATGAAACGTGCGGGTAGTCCGCCGGGATTAGGAGAAGTTTCACCTATGGCAAATGAAGTCGCTACAAAATTCCATGATGTGTATAAAATCATAATGCAAAGAGGGAGTAGGAAAATTATCGTTCCTGTTAGGTTGATCCATGCTTTCTTTTTTTCGGAAAGACGGCTGTAAATTACGTCTACTCTAACGTGATTCTCGGTTAATAAAGTATAAGCAGCGCCCATCAAAAATATTATTGAGAACAGATGCCATTCGAGTTCTTGAACAGCAACGCTGCTTGATTTAAGAAAGTATCTTGTGATTACGTCATAGCAGACGACAACTACAAGAAGGGCGGTAAGGAAAGAAATGCCGACTCCAATTTTGGAATTAAGTCTATCTACAAGTTTTACGTATTTATTGATGAAATTCATATCGGAATCAGTTTTGATAAAATATGATATTAAGTGTTAATTCGAAACAAATATTGAAGAAATTAATAGGCAAGTATGAATCTTGGTAGTATATAGCCGGATTATTTATTAATTTTAATAAGACAATAATATTCCTTGCTCTTTATAAGCCCGGTACAAAGGACACATTATTAATATAGATGATAAAATGAATTCATTGTCGAATCCGGTACAGATCGCTGCCGATGCATCCAGAACATTTGAAGAGCATTTTGGCAATACCAAACCTTTCTTCTATGCATTGAGCCCTGCAAGTTTAATTCTTTTGGGCGATCACACGCACTATAACGACGGCATTTTAATCTCGGCTGCTGTTGACAAATACTGCGGTGTTGCGGTCCGGAAAAGAGCCGATAACGTCGTAAATATTTTTAGAAAAGAAACCGAAGCACTGTTTTCGTTTTCTTTAAGTGAAATTGACCAGCAGACCGGGGACCAGGGATTCAGATCTTTCAAAGGGCTTACAAAAATTTTGCAGGACGAGGGACTGCTCACCAGCGGCTATGATTGTGTTGTGTATTCATGTGTTCCGCAGTGGATCGGTTTAGGCGGATTGACTGCGCAGCAAACAGCATTTATTGCTGCAATCAGGAAAGCTTTCGATCTCAAACAAAGCATACCGGACTTGATGAATTATGTAAGAACCAATGAGCTTAATCTGATAGGTAAAATATCGAATATCGCACATCACTATACAACTGCATTCGGTAAAGAGAATAGATTGATCGGTACCGATCTTCGAAGCGGTGAAAGCAAAAGTTTTTCCGTGGATATGCAGGATTACAAAGTTGTTGTCTGCAATACCGGTGAGGAGTTGGAAGATGTCGGCAAAATATGCAACGAAAGAATCGAGGAATGCGAAGTAGGTGTAAAGGGACTGCGCCTTTACATTTGGGGAATTAGGAATCTGAGGGATGTCCAGCTCGATTTTCTGATGCGGCATGTTCATATGATACCGAGGAAGATTTTTAGCAGGGTACTCTATAACGTAAACGAAAGAATTAGAACGGAAGAAGCATCGAAACTATTGAAAAAAAAAGAAATAGTTGATTTCGGCGCTATCATAAACAAATCCCACAATAGTCTTTCTTCAGATTATGAAATCAGCAGCGATAAGCTTGATTTTATTGTTTCGCAAAGCTCGAATATAAAAGGTGTGATCGCTTCGAAAATGATAAGCTGTTCGCCGATCCGAAGTACTTTTCATATTGTTAAGTCGAAATCTGTTGAACCATTTATGGATCAGATAGAAAAAATATACAAAGAAAGATACAGCAGAATTCTTGAAACGCATGTTATGAATATCACCGGCGGGGTAAAAGTCGTTCCTCAAAAGGAATTGAACTCTTTGCATGTAGATAAAACTTCTGC
>CAZRIQ010000421.1:0-2678 GCA_964600175.1 uncultured Melioribacter sp.
GAGCGGTCAGGAAGGATTTTTTTGGCTGAATGAAATTTTAAAGATCGATCCGCTGGCGGTAGTGATTTTGATTACGGCTTACGGGGATATTGAAACTGCAGTGAGAGCGGTTAAATCCGGTGCAACGGATTTTATTCTCAAACCCTGGCAAAACGAAAAATTTCTTGCAACATTTGAAGCTGCCTACAAACTGCGTGAATCAAGAATTGAAATTGAAAATCTGAAAAACCGGCAGCAGCAGTTAAGCGCGGACATCGATCAAAAATTTCATGATTTGATTGGGACTTCAACAGCAATCAGAAAAGTATTTGCATCAATTGAAAAAGTTGCAAAGACGGACGCCAATGTTTTGATACTCGGCGAAAACGGAACAGGCAAAGAATTAGTTGCAAGAGCACTTCATAGGTTTTCAAACAGGTCGAAGCAAGCGTTCATAAATGTTGATATGGGTGCAATTACCCAATCTCTTTTTGAAAGTGAATTGTTCGGTCACGTTAAAGGTGCATTTACAGATGCAAAAGAAGACAGAGCCGGAAGATTCGAGATTGCATCCGGCGGCACAATCTTCCTCGATGAAATAGGCAACATCCCGGTTGAGCTTCAAGCAAAATTATTAAGCATTCTTCAAAGCAGACAAGTTACACGTGTCGGTTCAAATAAAAATTTACCGATTGACATAAGATTAGTCTGTGCAACCAACATGCCGATTTACGAGCTGGTAAAAGAAAATAAATTCCGGCAGGATTTGTTATATCGGATCAACACAGTAGAAATTCAAATTCCACCGCTTAGAGATCGTGTTACCGATATTCCACTGCTCACAGAATATTTCTTGGACATTTATAAAAAGAAATACAATAAACCCGATTTGCACTTACTCCCCGTCACAATTCAATCGCTACAAAAATATCATTGGCCGGGTAACGTTAGGGAATTACAGCATGCAATTGAACGAAGCGTAATTATGTGCGAAACGGATTCACTTCAGCCGTCGGATTTCTTTATGTCGGCGGCCAAGCTTCAAAGTGAAGACAACAATTTGAACCTGGATGAACTTGAAAGTGAAACGATCCGGAAGGCTCTGCTAAAATTCGACGGCAATATTACCAAAGCGGCAAAAGAACTGGGTTTAACAAGAGCTTCCCTTTATAGAAGAATGGAAAAATTTGGAATAACCTTATAAATGAAAAATTTCAAAATTGGTTTGATAGTAAGGATCATCCTCCTTTCGCTGACAATTTTCTTGTTATTCCTTGTATACGATAACACCGAGTTCACCGCTTCGGTTGTGATATTAGCCATCTTGATTATTTACCAAGTCTATTCGCTCACAAAATATATCGATCTTACAAATAGAGAGCTTACCAAATTTTTCCTGTCGATCAAGTATTCCGACTTCTCTCACAATTTTAAACGGACAAAATACGGGAAATCATTTAACGAATTAATGACCTCATTCGATGAAGTCATTCAAAAATTTCAAGCTGCAAGGAGTGAGAAAGAAGAAAGTCACCGCTATTTGCAGACAGTCGTTCAACATGTCGGAATCGGATTAATCTCTTACGATCAGAACGGCAAAGTTGAATTTATTAACAACGCTGCAAAGAGATTATTGAATATCACCCATTTAAATACAATCGACGGTTTGAATAAAGTCTCTGCCAATCTTTATAAGAAAATCCGCGAGTTGAAAACCGGTCAGAAAGAAATTATAAAATTTGTTATGGAAAACGACCTGGTACAGCTTCTAATTTACGCGGCGGAATTCAAACTGAGAGACAAATTATATAAACTCGTTGCGCTGCAAAACATTCAAAGCGAGTTGGAAGAAAATGAAATGGAATCATGGCAGAAGCTGATCCGTGTTCTCACACATGAAATAATGAATTCCGTTACACCGATCTCCTCTTTGGCGGGAACTGTGAATCATATTTTATCGAAGTCGGAAAAGAAAGACGTGGAACTGGATCCCGATTCAATACAGGACGTTAAAAGTGCCGTAAATACAATACAGAAAAGAAGTGAGGGTTTAATCCATTTTGTTGAGAATTACAGAAACTTAACAAGAATTCCAAAGCCGGATTTTCAAATAATTAAAGTACAGACAATCTTTGAACGCGTCGGCAGTTTAATGCAGAAAAACATCGAAGCAAATAAAATCCAGATGTTGAGCTTTGTAAACCCGGAAACGTTGGAAGTAACCGCCGATTCCGAAATGATTGAACAGGTATTAATAAATCTTATTCTTAATTCAATTCATGCTCTTAAGAATGTTCAGCATCCGAGAATTAAACTTAGTTCTTCATTGGATGAATTTGGTAAGGTATTAATCAGAGTTTCTGATAACGGTCCGGGGATAAACGACGAAACAATTGACAAGATATTCATCCCGTTTTTCAGTACAAAGAAAGATGGTTCGGGAATCGGGCTGAGTTTATCCCGACAAATCCTCCGCGCTCACGGCGGTACAATAAGAGTTGCATCAATCCCCAACCAGGAAACTACGTTTACCTTGAAATTTTAGTAAACCCAAACTTTCAACCTCACCCTTCCTCCCTCTCCTTGTTAAGGAGAGGGCTGGGGTGAGGTTAACTCTTTGATCTTCTTTTCTATTCTCTCAAATGCTTTGTTTGGATTTCCCCACAGTTCTTCATTTTTAATACGAAGAAATTCAATCC
>CAZRIQ010000422.1:0-2672 GCA_964600175.1 uncultured Melioribacter sp.
TAGAGCATCTGACTCTTAATCAGCAGGCCGGGGGTTCGAGTCCCCCAGGGTGCACATAAAATGCAAAGTCCCCGGTTTCGGGGGCTTTGTATTTTAAATGAATTTTCTGGTTAGGATGAGATCCCAAGTTCGCCTGTCCCGCCGTTTTTTGGCGGGAAGTCCTCCAGGGTGCACGAAGGAGTTAGAAAGTCAAAAGTTGGAAAGTTTATAAAGTCCCCGTTTTGGGGGCTTTGCGTTTTAAATGTATCTCTGGTTAGGATAAAATCACAAGTTCGCTTGTCCCGCTTTTTTGGTGGGAAGTCCCCCAGGCCTGCCCGGCGAAGTGAAACGAAGAGGGGGTACACAGGTGAGTTTTAAAGTTGAAAGTTGGAAAGTCTATAAAGACCCGGTTTATGCCGGGTTTTTTATTTTAAATGACCACCAGATAGATTATTATTAGTCAGTTACCGGGTAAGATTTAGGTTTCTTCTTCTGCCTTTACATTTTCATTTGAATTCTTTTTAAGAGGAGGACGTTCATACATAATTGTCATTTCCTTATATGTTTTTTCAATTTTTTCCGTCAGTTGATCCCACGTAAATCTCCAGGCCCAGTTTCCGCCGAGTGTTGAAGGAAAATTCATTCTTGCTTCGTTACCGAGATTTAATATATCCTGTAATGGAATAACAACAATATTGGAAACCGAAGCATAAGCAGTCCGGATCAATTCGAACGTCATGTTATTGTCGTAGTAGTTAAAATATTTTTGAGTCCATTCGTAGATGCCGGAATTTTTATTGCGTTCCGATTCAAGAAATCCGCGTGTAGTTTCATTGTCGTGAGAACCGGTATGAACAACGCAGTTTTCAATGTGATTGTGTGGAAGAAATTTTTTCTCGCCGTCTTTACCCAGACCGAATTGAAGAATTTTTATTCCGGGGAATTCAAATTTATCCCGTAAAGCTTCAACAGAATCAGTAATTACTCCAAGGTCTTCGGCAATAATTGGTATTTCTCCCAATTCTTTCTTTAATGAATTGAAAAGTTTTTCACCCGGTGCTTTTACCCAGCGTCCTTTCATGGCTGTTTTTGCATTGCCTGGAATTTCCCAATAAGCATCGAATCCGCGGAAATGATCTATTCTGATAAAATCGACCATCGCCAATAATTTTGTCACACGGCTCTTCCACCATTTGAAATCATCTTTTTCCATCTCTTTCCATTTATAGAGAGGATTTCCCCAAAGCTGCCCGGTTGCGCTGAAATAGTCCGGCGGAACACCGGCTACAAATTCTAACGTACCGTCTTTTTTTATCGTGAACAATTCTTTGTTTGCCCAGAGGTCTGCACTGTCGTATGCAATAAAGATTGGCAGATCGCCTATTATTTTTATTCCTTTTTCGTGAGCATAATTTCGAATGTCGTTCCATTGTTTGTCGAAAGTAAACTGGAGGAATTTTTGATATTCAATTCCGTCGCTTAATTTTTCTTTCCATTTATCGAGATTTTCTCTTAGAGCAATTGACTTTTCCCATTGCGGCCAGGCATTACCGCCATGGTAGTCTTTTGCCGCCATAAATAACGAGTAATCGTCGAGCCAGTAGGCGTTTTTTGAGCAGAATGAATCGTATTCTTTTTGATATGACTTTTTACCGGCTTTAAAATTTTCAAATGCTTTTCTCAGTAATTCATATTTGAAATTGATTACAGAACCATAATCAATTTTATGCTGATCGTATTCGGGTATTTTTCCAATCTCGTTTTCGTTTAATAATAATTCTTTGATCAAAATTTCGGGACTGATTAAAAGAGGATTTCCGGCAAAAGCGGAAAAGCATTGGTACGGAGAATCGCCGTAACCCGTCGGTCCCAATGGAAATGTCTGCCATAAAGTTTGACCGGAATGGTTTAGAAAATCAACAAAACGGTAAGCGTTTGGTCCTAAATCGCCAATGCCGAATTTACCGGGCAGAGACGTAGGATGGAGTAAAACTCCTGCAGAACGATCAATATCCATGGCCTCTCTCTAAATGATTTTTTTAGATTTTGTACGTTAATATAATTAAGAATCGGTACTTCGGGAAACGATATTTAATTAAACATTAACTTAAAAATTTTGATAAAACCCACATTGGTTAGCTATGGAAATACAAAGGTAAGGCATTAACTTACGCAGTCGGCTGCAGGAAGCATAAAATTTCCGATTGAATCTCTATTGTAAAAATCGGGATGAGTTTTAATCTAAACATTATCCCACGCTGTATGGTTTACAACCCGGTCAATTATAACATGCATACTCATTGAGCGAATTTTGTTTGCTAAATTTTTTAAATCCTTAAGAGTTCCGCATCAAAACGGCCTTTTTTTAGATTTAACAATAATTTTTTCCCATTAAACCATTTAACGACGTAAGATGTCAAATTTGGGATAACAAAAAAATAATCTTTAACAAAAGGAGAAATAAGATGACAAAATCAATATTAACATCTTTGTTGATTCTTCTATTTGCGGCAGGTTTATCCAATGCCCAAATGCGTATGAGTGCTGCCGATAGAGCAAAACAACTTACCGAACAGCTTAAACTCAATAAAGATCAGGCAAAAAAAATTGAAACTATTTATACTAAACAGCAGGATGAAATATCGAAAATTTTTGAAAGCGGTCAGGGTTTTGGCGATCCCGCAACAAGAGAA
>CAZRIQ010000423.1:0-2670 GCA_964600175.1 uncultured Melioribacter sp.
AGCTTCTTGATCGAAAAATTAAAGAACTGCAAAATCTACAGTCCAAAGTTGGAGGGAAAACAAATTAGACTTGTTTTAGCTATTCCTGTTAAGAAAATATTTCCTTTGCACGTTTCTCAACGATATTCCAAACCTGCTCAACAGTAATAGCTTCCATTGCCTGCCGCTCTTGTTCTTCAGTATAAGTTTCTCTAACAAGCGGTGATTTGACTGCGCGATGAATTTCCCCGTAGGGACCCCAATCAATCGGATCGCTTGAACCTAATATTGCAATTGTAGGAGTATTAACTGCAACGGCAACATTCATTGGTCCCGTACAATTTGTAATGCACAAAGAACAATTACGAACCAAAGCGGAAAGCTGCCCGATTGTTTTTGTTTCCGGTGCGAGAAGTATTTTACCTTCCCTCCCTTGAGCGACCGATTCAGCCCAGTCCTTCTCCCCTCTTCCCCATGTTACAATAACGTTCACGTCGAATTCATCAACTAATTTCCAGGCAATTTCTCTAAATCTTTCAGGCAGCCATGCCCGGATTGGTTTCGAAGCACCGGGATGAATACATACCGTTTTCTGTCCCGTTAAATTGCGTTCGTCAAAAAACCGACGGGCATATTTTTCACCATCAGCAGAAATAAAAACAAAAGGTGTTTCGTCTTTGACCTCAACTCCGATTGCTTTTACTATATCAAGATTGCGGTGAATCTCATGGTATCTCCCTTTTGGGTGCGGCAGACGAATATTATAAAGACGCATCATATCAGCAGGACCGGAACCGACACGGTATTTAGCTCCACTTAGATAAGTTAAAGCAGCACATCTTTCCGAAGTCCATCTTAGGTTGATTGCCAAATCAAATTTTCTTCTTCGCAGCACCAGCACAATTTTTAGTAACTCTTCAAACGACTTAAACCCGGAATATTTTTTTTCATCGTAGACAAGCACTTCATCTACTATTGAACCTGCCGGCACAATTTGATTTATCAAACTGTTGGAAAGAAGCGTAACTTTTGCGTTAGGGAAATTTTCTTTAACAGAACGGATAGCAGGAGTGCCCATTATTATATCCCCGAGCGCACCCCATTTTATAATCAAAATGTTTTTCGGATTCTCAATTTTCATTGCTGAAGAATTTCTCTTGCCTTTTGGTAGACAGTTTCAATATCTATAGAATCGAGAAAAGGATTTTTCGTGTCGTTAAAATTCCTTTTCCCCACTAAAAAATACTGTTTCATCTCCTCATCATAAAACTTCCAACATGATATTTTATCTTCCGGGAAAAGCGTTATGGTTGGAATTTTTAACGCTGCTGAAACATGCCGTACACCGGAATCATTTGCAATAAATAATTTACACAGGCTTAACAACGCTGCAAAGTATTGTATGTTCCCGGAAGTATCGGCAACAATAACACGTTCATTAAAAATATTTGACATTTCGTTGATGACTTTCTTTTCGGCAGGTCCGACGAATAGAATGACTTTTGCTTTAGGATCAACTAAAAGTTTTTCGATTATCTTAACAAATTTTGGAAACGGAAAAATCTTGGATGGTTCGCTGGCACCGGGATGAATTCCAATCAACAAATTTTCATCCTTAATTGTATTCTTCAGAATAAATTGTTGAGCATGTGCATCTTGGTTTTCATCAAGGTAGAATTCTGTTTCCATTCCGGATCTGGCGGCTCCAAATCCCTCTACGATTTTCAGATAATAATCCAGGTAACTTATGGTATCCTCATAAACCTCAACCTTGTTTGTAACCAGGAAACTCAGGTTCTGCTTTTTCGGAGCGACCCTAATTTTCGCCCCACTTAAAAACGACCACTCCGCATACCTATCTCCTGCCTGAAGTGAAATTACGGCATCAAACTTTTTATGCCTCAGTAATTTTATGAATCTGAACTCGGTTCTTATTCTCTGCAAACCTTTTATTTTTTTAATCGAAAAGTCGAAAGAAATTATTTCGTCGATGTTCGGATTACCCTTTAAAACATTTTTATATTCTTCCCGGACAAGAATAGAAACAGACGCACCCGGGAAACTCCTGCGGAGAGCACGTAGAGCCGGGGTACAAACGATTAGATCGCCCAGGTATTTCGCATTGATTACGAGAATCTTCTGAAATGATATATTGTTTCGCAAACTAAATCCAATTTTCCATATGAAATTATAACTTTTTCTTCAATTTATCTTTTATTAACCACATAAGTTCAATTCAAGAGTGAATCTATTTTTGTAATTTTGCCTGTCAAAATTATCCTTGAAATGAGCGAACAAAATCAGCAGTTTGATAATAAAATTGTAGTTAAAGGCGCAAGACAACACAATCTCAAAAACATTAGTCTTGAAATTCCACGCAACAAACTGATAGTTTTTACCGGCGTGAGCGGAAGCGGAAAATCCTCGCTTGTTTTCGATACAATTTACGCTGAAGGTCAGCGCAGGTATGTTGAAAGTCTGTCATCCTATGCCCGTCAATTTTTAGAACGCATGGACAAACCCGATATCGATTACATCAACGGTATTTCTCCCGCAGTAGCGATCGAGCAAAAAACCGGCGCACGAAATCCCAGGTCAACAGTCGGGACAAGCACGGAGATATACGACTTTCTCCGGTTGCTGTTTGCGCGAATCGGAAAAACGATTTGTTTTAGCTGCGGCAACGTGGTT
>CAZRIQ010000424.1:0-2666 GCA_964600175.1 uncultured Melioribacter sp.
TTTTTTCATTTCAACTCCTTTTTTTGATGGGAAATGTTAGTCTATTTGTAAATGAAATTTTCTAATAAACATCTAAGATATGATGTAAAAATTACTATTTAGAATTTCGATTGTCAACGAATAGTTTTCTAAAGAAAGATAATTTTGTTACTGTATGATAGGCATTACTTGTATAAAACCGTTCTCTAATTGTTTCCATAAGGTCTAGTAAAAATTTCCAAGAGTATTGTTTTGAAATTTGTGTTATGAAACGGGAATTAAAATAGAGACTTTTGTCTTTCGATTGTCTGATTCAACCGCAATTTTGCCGTCGTGCAGATTTATAACCGATTTGACGACTGATAGCCCCAAACCGACACCCCCGGTTTTTCGTGACTTTTGTGAATCGACCCGGTAGAAACGGGTAAAAATCTTATCGAGAGCTTCGCCGGGGATTTCATCCCCCGTATTTGTAATATCTATTTTAATTTGGTTTTTTACGGAACTTTCTACAGTCACATGAATGACCGATTTCTCGTCTCCGTATTTTATTGCATTATCGAGCAGGTTGGAAACAGCCTGTTTCATTAAAGAAGTATCTATGTTGACACTGAAGTTATCCTGGTACCTGGAGACTATCTTTATCTCTTTTTCTTCTGCCAAGTATTTAAAGTTCTTAATTATAGTTTCGAGAAAGTCGGAAAGGTCCACGTTGACCTTTTGAATACTAATAAGCGAGTTGTCGCTTTTCGAAACGAAGAACAGATTATCGATAATCTTAATTAACCGGATAGTTTCTTCAAGGTTACTTCTCAGTACGGTTATATATTCCTGCGGTGTTTTTGTAGACTTCAGCGCAATCTCAATTTCACCTCTTAATATAGTTAGCGGCGTTTTAAGTTCGTGGGCCGCCGAGATTGTAAACTGGTTCATATATTCAACGGAAGTTTTAATGCGGCTTATCATTTCATTCATCTTCTTTACCAGTCTGCCGTATTCATCAGCGAATTCTTCACCGGGGATTTTCTCATCAAGATTTTGAGCGGTTATTTCTTCAGTCTTTCTTACTATTGCATCGATTCTGGAAAGTGATTTTGAAGATATAACGGCACCGCCGAGGAATGAGATAATCAAAAAAATCGGTGCGAGCAGAATATAAAGATCAATCAAACTGTTTAATGTCTGAGAAATCTGTTCTTTAGGATAAGCAACCAGAACGGCATACTTATCACTTTTCAGAAAGTAACCGCGTATATCCTGATCATTGAGTAAGGAATCCACGAAATCGAAAGCCCCGATTTTGTTTGAAACTAATTGTGGAATAAGATAATCCTGACCTGAAAGATTATCGGTTTTAAAAATTATCTTCTCGTCCAGGGAAATTTCTATAAACGTATTTCTTTTGTTGAAAACGACGATATCGTATATAAGATCCCAGACCAAGTCTTCTTCGCTTTGATAGTTTTCATCTGGAGTAAACGATTCCAGGTCTACATGTTTCTCTTTAACAATTTTCAAAATTGCTTTTGCCTGCGCTCCCAACGCCGAATCCAGCTTGTCTACTGATTTAGTGTAGAGGTAAAAGTAAATTAAAAAGCCGAGAAGCAGTTCCAGGAACAAAAATACCAGCGAATACCAGAGTGTTGCTTTTAAGCGAGTTGAGGAAATAAAGTTTCTTATTCGAAAAGTCATTGCCGATAAGTCTTTAGCTAATCGTCTTTTAATATGTAACCGATTCCGCGAACCGTATGGATCAATTGTTTCCCCTGTGCCTGATCGACCTTGTTTCTCAACTTGTTAATGTAAACATCCACTATGTTTGTCTCGGTATCGAAGTGGTAATCATATACATGTTCAATAAGTTTAGTGCGGGAAATAATTTTGTTTTTATTATGAATTAAGTATTCGAGTATTGCATACTCTTTCGGTGTAAGAATGATTTCCTTGTTTGCTCTATATACCTTGTGGGAAATTAAATCGAGAGTTAAGTTATCTATTGTGAGCGAGGTTGTTTTATTAGTTTCTTTTCTCCTTAGTAAAGCACGTATTCTTGCCGTTAACTCTTCGAACGCAAAAGGTTTTGTTAGGTAATCATCTGCACCGGCATCAAGACCGGTAACTTTATCCCCCGTGTTGTCCCTAACTGTGAGTAAAAGAATCGGTGTATTTATATTGAAACTTCGTAAATCTCGGGTAATTTTAAGACCATCTTTGTAAGGAAGCATAACGTCTAAGACAATTAAATCGTAATCTTGGGTAGATGCCATGTCGTAGCCGTCTTTTCCGTTATACGCCACATCGACGGAGAAATATTCTTCTTCCAGCCCCTTTTTGATAAAGTTGGCTACTTTCTTTTCGTCTTCAACGACCAATATTCTCATAGACATAAAATAGCAAAAAAAGGGAGAGCAAAAAACTCTCCCATTCCCTTAAACCGTTTATCAAAGCAAGTTACTTTTTCGTTTCGGTTTTCGGCGCTGCTTTCTTTTCCGTTTTCTTCATCATTTTGCGATTGGTTTTTGCTTTGGTGTGCGTTTTGGCTTTTGATTCTTTTGGGGTTTTCTTTACTGCAGTGGTCTTAGTTTTCTCTTTTTTCATTGTGTGTTTTACCGCAGCCATGGTTTTCTTCTTTTCCATCTTTTTCTCAACCTTTTTTTCTACCTTGGGTTTTTCGGTAGTTTTTTTAG
>CAZRIQ010000425.1:0-2665 GCA_964600175.1 uncultured Melioribacter sp.
TGAAAGGGTTTGATAATATTCATAAATAAATTCAGATTCGATTAAAACCCGCGTTGTTAGAAGATTGTCCAGTAAACACTTAGCTGACCGGAGAAGTACCTGTAACTTGAATCATACCTGGATGTGCTACCGGTACTTATTCTGCTGCTTATAGTTAAACTTTCTATCGGTTGATAAAATACTTCAACGTGACCTTCGAGCGCAACAAAATTAGTGTGAGGAATAAACCCGAGCTTTCCGCCGATTGTAACCCGCAAGTCTTTCTTTTTTTCCAGAACATTATCTACAAAAATGCTGTGCGATTCAAAATTGTTCGGAGAGTAATAATACGATGATTCCATTTTATAGTTTGTATAATAATACTCGTAGCCCACAAGAAGGTTTTTGTAAAAATACTTCCCAATTCTCAGGAAAAGGTCGTTGCCTTCGTTATTATCAGTAACCGTTACATATTGGAAAGAACCCTCGAACCTTATTCCTTCCGGATGAACATAATAACCGGCGATCCTGTACAGACCCGCATAGTAGCGCACGTCTATCAAATAAGGAGAATAAAGAATCAATGCTGCATCGGCATTCTGATAATTAAGCGTAAGCGATGCCGTGTCTTTCTTTTCGAACCTGAAAAAAGCATCCCGGTCATCACGAGTAAAAGCACCCTGTGCATTGGCGGTTCCGAAACCTGCACCGGCAGTAGAATACTTTGAAAATTTTAAAAACACGTATCCCTTGAACGTGGTAAACCTCTGGCTGCCTGTAAAATTGATTCCGCTTAGAACATCCTGATCAAGCACATCACCGTTTGCTTTAAGGTACGTCTTAATATACGATACGCCAAGCGAAATAAAACTCGATAATCCAAGCTCAAGCCGGGTGCCGAAGTTCGTTAGCCGGAAGCTTTCATTGTCTGCATAATATTGAACCATTGGGGCAACACCAACATAATTCGGGAATGTATCGAATATAGCAGCCAGACCCGTAACAGGCAGCCACCCTTTTCTATCCGTAATCATTTTAGTTTCAGTTGAATCGAGATTCCACGTTTCAAGCATATTATTATAGACAGCCCGCGCAGAATCGTACTCTTCTACTTTTGCATAGGAGTCACCAAGATAAAGATTCGCATCGAAACTCAGCGAGTCTTCTTTGACTAAAGCTCTGAATTCATTTACTGCTCTCAACGAGTCGCCCATTGCGTAATAAAGTTTTGCACGCTGCATAGCCGCATCGAAATTATAACCCTGAGCAAGAACGTCATTATACTGGTCGAGAGCTTTCTGATATTGTTTCGCACAGAAGAGAACATCGCCGTATTCTTTTTGAATTAAAACATTCGGTTCCGCTTTGGATAAATATTCTTCATAATAAGGAAGCGCTCCCTCGCAATCCTTATCTAAAACTTTTCGTCTGCCGTCTTCTAAAATTGAATATAATTTTTCCTCAGCCGCACGAAGTTTTTGCCAATCAATATTAGACTGAAGCTTAATCACATCATCGGCGTTCAGGTTAATCGCTTTCGCTTTATTGGCGTAATCCTGAGCCGCGGCAAAATCCCGCTGGGCAAGTTTTAAAGAACCCATTGCAATCAATGCATCGAAATTGTTGGGCTCCTTGATCATTATTTCTTTCAATAACTTATTTGCAAGATCAAGGTCCCGACTGGTCCAAACGGAAATCTGTGCCTTTAATAATTGGTAGTCGGCATTCGACGGGTAATCCTGTAGAAGTGTATCTATCACGGTTAGAGCTTTATCGAAGTCTCTATTCCATGCTAAAACCCTCGCATACCTATATCGCAGTTCGGGATCTTTTTCGTTCGGGTACTTTTCAAAATATTTATCCAAATAACCGAGCGCGTCTTCATACTGCTGAAGACTAACATAATTCTCGGCAATTTTATCAAGAGCATCTTTATCATCCGGGTTTGTTTTCAATATTGCGGCGTACTCGTCAATCTTGTCTTTGTAATACTTTTCACGCAGCCCGGCAATCTTATCGTACCTTTCGATATACCTCGGGTCATCACTGTGATCAATTCCTATAATATTCATTTGCTGATAAGCCTCCGGGTATCTCCCTGCCTCGACAAGCGCATCAACCAATTTGAATCTTGTATCAAGATCGTCCGGATTCCTTTTTAAAATATAGTAATAGCGGTCTATCGGGTATACCTTCTCAAAAGAGCGCGGGTTTTGAAGAGTTACGTATGCTTCCCTGTTCACAATATCCAACCCGTCCTGCGCTTCCTTAAAAAACGGTTTGAAACCGAGGGCAGTCTCAAACGCTTTTTTTGCAATCGCATACTTGGCAAGCCACAAAGTAAAATACCCGTACCGGCTCCAAAGACGCCAATCTTCGGGATATCTCTCCACATACTTTTTTAATATTCTCTCGCCTTTTTCGATATGACCTGTCTTCGCCAAAATCTCGGTGTAACGAATTATTTCATCGGGCGAAGCGTTATCATCCCTCGCCAAATATTTGTCGTACCATTCTTCGGCCTTATCCCACATTTCCATATGCCTGTAAGATTTTCCAATCTCCAAATAATTAAAAGGCGGGTTCGGGTCGATGGCAATTTCTCTCAGATGTCCTTCAATTTTTTTGTTAAGCAAAGCATACCAGATACGCTGCACGCGCGCAAGGTTATTTTCATACTCGGCTT
>CAZRIQ010000426.1:0-2658 GCA_964600175.1 uncultured Melioribacter sp.
CGACGTGTGAATATTTGTTCTTAACCACGAGACACCCAGCGATAAGAATCCAATAAATCCGCCGTCTAAACGCAGACCGTAATTATAAAATTGAAGATCCTGATTGTCTTTATACAGATTACTTATCGGAGCTACACCAATATTTGTGGGAAGTAAATATCCGAAAAATCTCCCGATACTGTTTATACCTGCAGAAAAACCATAAGGAGGTAACCAAGCAATTCTTTGTTTTAACATTCTAACAGTAGATGTATCTTTTGTTTGATCGAGCGCCTGTTCATATAAATCATCGGCAGCAGCATATTCTTTTTTATCCATATAAGCATCGCCGAGAAACATTAATCTCTGGTTGATCATTTCTTTTACTTCCTCATCCGAAAGATTAGTCAATAAATCCGAGAACGGGTCTCTCTCGTTAAAAGCGGCACGAGTTCCTTTACTCGTATCTTCCTGATCTAAAGAATCACTAGCATTACTTAGTCTATATTCTTCATTTTCTTCGACTCTTTTGTATAAATCTTGAAATACCTTTTCGGCTTCATCATACATCTTTGCAGTAATATAAGCATCACCCAAAAACAAATACGTATCCATATTATCCGGCTGCAACTTATGAAGACTTTCAAGTTCACTAACCGCTTTCAGAGTATCTCCATTCCATAAATAATCTTTTGCCCTTCGCAATGCGATATCATAATTAAATTCCTGAGACAACAAGGTATTATAAATATCGATTGCTTTACTATAATTTTTCACACAAGAATTGATATCGGCATATTCAAGCAGTTCGTCATTAGTCAAAGCAGTCCTTTTAGATTTATATTCATCAAACTTTTCCAGGGCTTCATCACATTTACCTTCCTCCGCAAGTTTGCCTGCTTCACCTCTAATTTTAAATGTTTGTAATTCTTCATATGCGGAAAGATGAAGAGCATAATTACTTTCGGCAGATTGAACCTCGGGATCATTAGGTGCAATTGCTTTGGCAATATCTAGGTATTTCTTTGCTGTTTCGTAATCGTTTTTCCATGAATATATTGTAGTCAGAGCAAGCGGTGCTCGGATATCATTCGGTCTATTCCTGTAAACATTTAAAAGATATTTCTCACCAAGGTCCATATCCTGGACAGTCCATGCACATATTTGTCCGCGAAGCAATTGGTAATCCAAATTATTCGGATCATACTTAAATAGTATATTCAATGCCGAAATTGCATTTTCCCATTGATAATTCCATGCACTGTATTGTGCATATTTAAACCTAACATCGGGATCCTGATCCTCGGAAACATTCTGCAGATACTCTGAAAGTATTTCAACCGCACTGTCGTAATAGAGCATGTTACCGTACGCATCGGCTAATTTCAGTAAAGATTCTTTGTCGGAAGGATTTTCTTTCAGCGCCGTTGTGTAACGGTCAACGTCTGATTGATAGGTACTATCCCGATATGTAGTTACCTGATTCCACAAATTTTTAAATTTATCTTCATCACTGTGATTTGATTGCAAAATCTGCAGCTGCTGATATGCTTCTTCATAACGATCCGCTTCAATTAAATCCTCAACTAAATTAAATCTCGTATTGTCATCTTCGGGATTCTTTTTCAATAAACTGTAATAACGGTCGATCGGGTAAACTCTTTCAAAAGATCTTGGCTGGTACTTAACAAGATATCCTTGATTTTTTGTCATGTCCAAGCCGTCTTGCGCTTCTTTGAAGAACGGTTTGAAACCCAAAGCTTTTTTGAATGCATCCTCGGCTATTTTATATTTACCAAGCCACAAAGTAAAATATCCGTACCGGCTCCATAATCTCCAATCCTCAGGGTATCTTTCAACATACTTCTTAAGAATGCGTTCACCTTTTACTAATGAACCTGTTTTTGCAAGAATTTCGGTATATCGAATTATTTCATCTGGGGAAGCATTATCGTCCCTTGCAAGATATTGATCATACCAAATTTCCGCTTGAGCCCATTCCTCAAGCCACCTATAACATTTCCCTATTTCCAAATAAGGATACGGATTATTGGGATTAACGGCTATATCCCTTTTATAACCTTCAATCTGCTGATATAAAAGTTTGTGCCATACTGAAAGAGTTCGATCGAGATTTTTTTTGTATTCGGAGTTTAGCGGGTCGAGAGCAACTGCTCTGCGGAAATCTAAAACAGCATATTGGTATTGTGTTCTTTTTTCGAAACAAAGACCGCGTAGATTATAGCCTTCAGCTAATTGCGGGTTGGCAGCAATAAACTTGTTAAACTGATCAATAGCTTCACCATAACGCCCAGCTTGCATATGCAAGATGCCTTGCCGTTTAATACTTTCATATCTTTGTTGAGGAAGGACTTCCGAATATGTGAACGCTATTATTATTAAAAGTATGTATTTGAATACCCTCATCACCCAATAAATCTATTGAGCGGTTGATAATTCTGAGACGAAGAGTTCTCGGCTGCTACAACTGTCTCCATCATCATTTCGGCATTTTCAACCCGATCATCAACCTGCATGTTAAAGATCGATATATATTCCAAAACAGTATTTATATAACTTGAATCACTACTTGGCAAATGATGCTGAATATTCGACATTAAATCAACTGCACTCTTCAGGGTACCCCTTACCAAAAGTACAACAATTTTATTTTCCATT
>CAZRIQ010000427.1:0-2658 GCA_964600175.1 uncultured Melioribacter sp.
CAGGCCGGTACTTCTCAAAATCTTGTGTGGGAGTCAAAAGGAATTTCTAAAGTAAAAATAGAATACAGTACTAATGCAGGATTGACATGGAATGTTATAGCAAACGATTTGGATAATAATAATGCTTACATTTGGGAAGTACCAGATCTTTCCACACAGACATTGAGCCAAAGTTTAATTCGTATCAGTGATGCGTCCGATAATACAATCCAGGATCAGAGCGATGCGGTATTTACCATTACGCCGGTACCGACTGTGACAGTTGTTTCACCTAACGGAGGTGAAACACTTCTTTCCCATACATCGAAAGATATAAGATGGACTTCGACTAACGTTCCGGATGTTAAGATCGAGATGACAACGGACGGCGGTGCTAATTGGAGCACTTTGGTTAACTCGACACCAAGTACCGGAACTTACAGCTGGGCAGAAGTTCCCGATCTAAATTCGCTGCAATGCAGAATTAGAATCAGTGATGCAACAGACGGTGTACCGTCGGATATATCCGATAATAATTTTGAAATTACCAATCATATAGAACAAAGCTTACAAGTGTTGTCACCGAACGGAGGAGAGCAGTGGGAAGCCGGTACAAAACAGAATATTACATGGAGTTCCTCGGCAGTAAGTAGAGTAAAAATAGAATTAACGACAAACAAAGGTTCAAACTGGACTACCCTTGTTGATAATTTATCGGGTGGTGCATATGAGTGGGATTTATCGGATTCATTGAATTCTACACAGTGTCAAATCCGCATAAGTGACGCAACCAACAATTTAATTTCGGATATAAGCGATGCCGTTTTTACGATATTCCCGAGGAAATATTTGAATGTGCTGCTGCCGCGCGGTCCTGCGACCTATAAAGACAGCGATCCGATCGATATTGTTTGGGAATCCTCCGGTATTCAGACTGTAGGAATAAAGTATACCACTACAAACGGAATTGGACGATACCCGGATATACCCGAGTTTTATACTTTGGTAGGCAAGATTGCAAACCAAGGAAAGTTTACAACAAGTTTCTCGTACCCTTCGAGTCAATATTTCGTTGTGGTTTATAATGCAGATGATGGATCGGATGGGAATCCGAGTGCAAGAAGTATTGGTAATTTTACTATTGTGCCGACCGAAACAGCCTCAATTACAGTTATGCAGCCTAACGGCGGTGAACAGTGGATTGAGAGTGAGGCGGGAGCTTCGAACACGGATGTAAATAAATATCATCCTTTTGAAATTAAATGGATTGCTACCGGACTCGAAAAAGTTAAAATTGAGTGGAGTACAAACGGTGGCGGCAGTTGGAGTGTTGTGCCGGGTGCCGATAGTGTAATTAACAACGGATTTTACGTATGGGCTCCTGGGAACAACGGCGAGAAGATTGACAGCTCGGATAATTGTTTGATTAGAGTTGGTAATTTAGTCGGAACCGTAACAGATGCATCCGATGGCTTCTTCTCTATTCATAGAGGTAAGAAAATTCGACTCGAGGCTCCGAACGGTGGTGAATATTTTTATCTAACTGCTGATGAAATGTTGGATCCAAAACCGTCCGATCATTGGCCGATGGTTATAACATGGACAAGTTATGCTATATCCGGGAATGTTAATATTTACTATAGTTTACAGAATGGTGCAGATGGAACATGGATTCCATTAGTTACAGGTGTTGAGTCAACCGGTGCATTCGCATGGGATTTTGTATTCGGAACAAGTGGACCGACGGAAACGAGGCTATCAACACTCTTAAGATTGAAGATAGAAGATGCTTCGGATAATAAAATCTGGGATACAAATGATGCAACGGTTAATTTGAACCTTATACCTAGTAATTGATAGATAAAATATTTTTGCAGCATAGTGCGTTGTAATATATAAGGTTGCGATCTGAGTAAAGTTTTAGAGGGCGGGTTGCTAAAAAAACTCAGGGGATGGTTAGAAAGATTTTTTCCGCATGAACCGATTACAATATCATTTTCGAGGTTTAGAGCATTTGTATTATTCCTATTAGTTGCAGCAGGTGCGTTATTTTTTTATCTCCGTTCCCAAAATAAATCCGAATTGGAATTCCTAAAACAAAAGCACAAAGAGATTCAATTGGCTGTAAGAGGCTATTTGAATAGGATGACACATGCCAGTGTCGATGAATCTAAAAGTGACGAACTTCGTAGGAAAATAGAGGGCTACAAAAAGCAGCTTGAGAATATAGAAGAAAAGATAAATAACATAAAAAGTTTTTGGTTCCTCGAATAATCTTATTAATTTTGCATCGGATTTTAAATTAGATTTAGGAATAATGATTAACGAACGAAGATTTTTGATTTATGCTGCATCAGCTTTTTTACTTCTTAAATCCAAAATCGTTAATCTTTATTCCGAGATCTAAAAGTAATGTGTTAAAGTTGTTGTTTTACTGCCCTGTAGTGTAATTGACAATCCCGCTCTGCGGGAACTCTGGTTATACTAGATTTAATGTATTTACTGCCCCGTGGTGTAATTGGCAACACGTTTGACTCTGGATCAAAAGTCTCCAGGTTCGAGCCCTGGCGGGGCAGCGCAAAAAAGCCGAGATGAAATCTCGGCTTTTTAATTTTAAACAAATCCCGTCAGGGGGAGAAGTTTATCCCGCAGAGCGAAGTGAATGCGGGAATCCCTGAC
>CAZRIQ010000428.1:0-2653 GCA_964600175.1 uncultured Melioribacter sp.
TGAAATTATATAGTCTTAGAACAAAATAAAAATCTACCTGTTAATTATCTGGAGTTGTATCATCATGAACAAATCGACATTAAAAACAGTAAATCGGCTGGCAGCATTTATTTTGATTACTTGCAGTTTATTTTCATTTAGTTCGAACAAAGCTCAAAGTTTTTCTGTTCAAATATCGGATAAGCCGTTAACATTTTGTAACCCCATTACATTGGATTTTGGTACCGGCAGAGCACGCCGGGCAGGTGAGCCTGTTGTCGTCCTTCATCAGGATGATTATTATCTTTTTATTACGGGTCTAAGAGGATATTGGTATTCCGGCAATTTTAGAGACTGGACGTATGTTGACGCCCCGGATCTACCCGGCGGCTGTCCATCCGTTGCCAGTGACGGTAAACGATTAATTGTATCGGCTGATAAAACTCGTAGGGATGTATGGGTGAGCACCGATCCCAAAAGCGGAGTTTGGAAAAAAGTCGGGTATTATGACCGCGAATACGGTGATGCGGATATGTTCATTGATGATGACGGCCGCTACTATATGTATTGGGGTTGGTCACAGATTTTACCGGTCCAGGTTGTAGAACTCGACCCGGAAAACGGTTTCAAAGAAAAAGGCAAACCGGTCACATTATTTTTCGGCGACTATAAATCTCACGGTTTCGAGCGCAGAAGACCCGAAGATGTGATATGGTCAATCTTCTCATACCGTGATTATTTACCCGAAGAAAATCCATGGATTGAAGGACCGTGGATGGTAAAACATAATGGAAAATATTACCTGGAATATGCTGCTATCGGTCTTGAATTTACAACTTATTCTCATGGTATTTATGTGGCCGACTATCCTATGGGTCCCTTTAAATATTCCCCGCACAATCCGCTTACATATAAAACAACCGGGTTTGTTGTAGGCACAGGGCACGGCAGCACCTTCCACGATAAAAACGGACAGTTGTGGACAATCACTATGGTTCCCGCAACGTACGGCAGCGGTAGATCTGCCGAGCTTGCTTTATTTCCCACTGCTGTAGATGCTGAAGGCGTCATGCACTCCAATACGGAATTCGGAGATTACCCGCAATATTACCCCGGTGTAAAAGAAGATGCAGTAGATAACAATTTTACCGGGTGGATGCTTTTATCTAAAAATAAATATGTGGAAGTGTCCTCTACACTGGAAGGATATGGAGCTGCAAATGCTGTAGATGAAAATTTCCGTACCCACTGGAGCGCTGCGTCGGGCAATCCCGGAGAATATATGACGGTAGATCTTGGAAAGGTATGCGATATCTATGCGCTGCAAGTTAATTTTGACCGGCAGGATGTAAAACTTGAGACGGGGACAGGCAGAGGTTTTCGCATGCCGCCGCCGCTTAGTCAGTATCAGTCTTTTACCGTGGAAGTTTCAGGTGACAATGAAAACTGGTCGATGATAATTGACAAAAGTAAAAATACTGCCGATATCAAACATGATTATACCGAACTTGCCGAACCCGTAAAAGCAAGATACGTCAAGTTGATCAATGTCTTTACTCCCGACTCAGGAAAATTTGCTGTGAAAGATCTCCGTATTTTTGGCAATCCTGATGTTGCTAAATTTACAAAAGTTGAAGATGTATACGTTGTCCGCGATCCGCAGGATACACGCAATGCCAATCTATTATGGCAGCCTGTTGACGGAGCCGACGGATATGTGGTTCGTTACGGCATCGAACCCGGCAAGCTTTATAACGACTTCATGGTTTACGATGCTAATACGCTAAACATTCACAGTCTTAACCGTGATGAAAAGTATTACTTTGAAGTAGAAGCATTTGACAGCGGTACCGATTATTACCATGAAAACACAAGACAAACAATGGGAATAGGCGCCGAAATTCAACTGTTCCATGGTAGGGAAATGATTGATAGAAAAATGATAGTTGAAGGAAAGAATGAGTATGTCTTTGAAAATATTGTACCGGGTGAATACCGGCTCCAGCATGCATTCGGACCAAATATGTGGGCTGGCGAACTAACAAAAGAACAGTTGATCGGTTCAAGTGATAAACCTACAGTATCTGAAAAACTCTCTGATCTTGGTGTTGGAACAAAAGTGTTGGGTGAATTGGACATGAAGGTTATCCCTGGAAAAGAAAGCGGAAAATTTATAGTGACACTCAGATATGACAAAAACCATAACTAGGGGGAAGTAAAACCTAAAAATATGATGATGCAAATAACCAGATTATTCCACCGCCATTAAGACGGCGGTTTAAAAACAATGCTGTTATGTATAAGGTTCTAATGTAAGAGTAAAATAAAGGAGTCGAGATGAAAAAAAACGTTGGTAATTTGGATGCAATCTTAAGATTTATCTTCGGTTGTTTTCTAATCTACTTAGGGTTGTTTTTATTAGATGGTCTTCAAGGGAACTGGCTGGGAATTATTGTTGCATTAATTTCTATAATGCCTTTCTATACGGGCGCAACGAAAAAATGTTATCTTTTCAAAGTTTTGAATGTTTCCACCATTCCAAAGAAAAATAACAAAGACTGATTGTTCCCCACGGTTATAATGTTGCAGTAATATACGCAGCTACAATTGCTAAACAGTTAGAGAATCAGGACTAATAGATAAAAGTAGTTGGCTTATAACTCTTAAAAAACAT
>CAZRIQ010000429.1:0-2645 GCA_964600175.1 uncultured Melioribacter sp.
ATTATGTTTTATCGGCAGTGCCTGCTCATGTTGCATCTAAAATATTCAAAAATGTAGATGAAAACCTTTCAAAACATTTTGAAGAAATTTATTATCCCCCGGTAATGGTTTTATACCTTGGATTCAAGAAAGAATCAATCGGGAGATCTTTGGACGGTTTCGGGTATTTAATTCCTTCAAAGGAAAAGAAATCATATTTAGGTGCAATTTGGAGTTCGGCAATTTTCCCGAACAGAGCCGATGATGATTCTGCATCATTTACTCTATTTATCGGCGGTGCACGTTCTCCCCATTTGTTTGACATGGAAGAATCGAAATTAACAGACACGGTACTGACGGAGTTCAAAGAAACAATGCAAGCGAAAGGTGATCCGGTTATAATGAGAAACAAGCTGTGGCAAAAGGCAATTCCGCAGTATAATGTTGGATATATCAAACACGAAAACTATTTTGAAGCGTTTGAAAAAAATAATCCCGGAATTTTCCTCGGCGGCAACTACCGGGGCGGCATTTCGGTTGGAGACTGCGTAAAAAATTCCGAAATAATCTATAAGCGAATGCAGAGTGCAGAATGAGGAATGCAGAATAAAATTCCAAGGATTATTTATTATATTCTTAAAAAGCAGTAAAATAGATTAAGATATTACATAAAAAATGCGCTTTTAATTCTACATTCTACACTCTGATTTCTGGGTTCAAAAAAGAATATTTCACTTAATAAATTTGGAAAAACAATGAGCAAGAAAAAAGTATTCATCATTGCGGAATCCAAAGTAATTTATGGAAATGTTCTTTATCAAAAATCATTCGAGTTCGCAGTAAGGATAGTCAAGTTTTATAAATACTCATTAAAGAAAAACAGGGAACTTCGCTTTATATGAACAATTATTAAGAGCAGGGACATCGATTGGTGCAAATGTCTCAAAAGCACAAAGCGCGCATTCGAAAAAGGATTTTATCAATAAATTGGATATTTCTCTTAAAGAAGGCAGAGAAACCGATTTCTGGTTAAAAGTATTTCACAAAGCAGAAATAATTTCCGAAAAGGAATTTATAAGTTTATTTAATAATTGCGATGAATTAGAACGTTTATTAGTAAGCAGTATTAAAACCGCAAAAACCGGTATTTAATTCTGCACTCTGCGTTCTACTTTCTGCATTCAAAAGGAGTAATCATGGCTCAGTATCCTGTAAAACGATTAAGAAGATTAAGGTATAATCCTCTTGTCCGCGATATGGTACGCGAGACAACGATTTCAAAAAATGATTTTATTTATCCGCTCTTTGTTGTACCGGGCAACAAAGTAAAGAAAGAAGTAAAATCAATGCCGGGTGTCTATCAAATGTCAATCGACATGATAGTAGAAGAATGCAAAGAAGTAGCAAGTCTCGGCATTCCAGCGGTAATTTTATTTGGAATACCCGAACACAAAGATGAAGTCGGCTCCGAAGCTTATGATCCGGAAGGCATAATTCAGAAAACAATTAGAGCAATCAAAAAAGAAGCACAAAACTTATTAGTGATAACTGATGTCTGTCTGTGCGAATATACTTGTCACGGTCATTGTGGAATTCTCGACGGTGAAAATATACTTAATGATAAGACTGTCGACTTGCTTGCTAAAGAAGCATTGACGCATGTGCAAGCCGGTGCAGATATGATTGCACCTTCAGACATGATGGACGGACGTGTTGGTGTAATCAGAAAAGTATTGGATGAAAATGGTTTCGAAACAATCCCGATTATGAGTTATGCTGTAAAATATGCGTCAGGTTATTATGGACCATTCAGAGATGCGGCAGAATCGGCTCCCGCATTCGGCGACAGACGTTCGCATCAAATGGATATTGCAAACGTGCTGGAAGCTTTGAGAGAAGCTGAAACAGATATTGAAGAAGGCGCCGACATAATCATGGTAAAACCGGCAGGTGCGTATCTCGATATTATTCGCAGAGTAAAAGATAAATTTCAAATGCCGACTGCAGCTTACCAGGTCAGCGGAGAATATTCTTTGATAAAAGCCGCCGGTAAAATGGGCTGGATAGATGAAGAAAGAGTAATGATGGAATCGTTAATAGCAATTAAACGTGCCGGTGCAGATATCATTTTAACTTACTTTGCAAAAGATGCAACGAGACTTTTAGAGAAATTAAAATGATCAGGGTGATGAATTGAACATTAAACGAAGCGAAGAACTATTTAACGAAGCGAAAAAATATATTCCGGGCGGAGTGAATTCGCCGGTACGCGCATTTAAATCTGTCGGCGGCAATCCCCTTTTCATTACAAGAGGATACGGATCTAAAATGGTCGATGTGGACGGAAACGAATTCATAGATTATATCGGTAGTTGGGGACCCCATCTATTCGGACATTAGCCGGAATTTTTGAAACCAGCATTACTAAAAGCTATTGAAGATTCTACAAGTTTCGGCGCTCCAACCGAAATGGAAGTTCAAATAGCAAAATTAATAACCGAACTTGTTCCTTCGGTTGAAATGGTTCGTATGGTCAACAGCGGAACCGAGGCAACAATGAGTGCCGTTCGTGCTGCAAGAGGATTTACAAGCAAAGAAAAATTTATAAAGTTCGAGGGCTGCTACCACGGGCATGCGGATTATTTTTTAATTAAAGCCGGTTCAGG
>CAZRIQ010000430.1:0-2625 GCA_964600175.1 uncultured Melioribacter sp.
GGCCATTTTATTCCCCGTGGTTCAAGAATTCCCGTTTCGGCCAGCCGGCGGCCAGTCACCGGCTGCAAGATTTGCCGGACGCCGTATGGCAACTTGGGGAGCCGGCTCAGCCTGCACGCCACCGGGCTTTCTGGGTCGCCGGACGTGAAATCGGGCGGGGCGGCCGTGACTGGCGTTGGCATCAGTCGTCTTCCCCATTGCGAGGTTCTTGGGGAGGAGTATACCGTGCCCCTGAGGGGACACGCATTGCATTGAGTTTCCTGGCGTAGTTGAAGTACGTTGTGCGACCGCCACCCCCGCCGTCCTGAAACGCCTTGACGCGTGCCGCTTCCGAACGGAGCGTCGGATCGGCCTTGATCCGTGCAACAAGGAGTGCCGGCCCCGACAGGCATCGACTGAGAATCGCTCGCCGCCAGTCCATTTGCGCTTTCTTCAACTCGCATGCCAGTAGATAGGTTCTGAAGGAATGGTTGGTAACGAGATGGAGGTGCTTGGACACGAAGTCGAGGACTTCTTGGTCACGGAACCACGTTGCCGCTTGACGATGGATTTCGATCGGAGTTGGATCGAAGACAAGCATGTGCCCACGGTCTTCCAAGGCCGCAACGTCCTCATTCACGGTCGACCACCGATTGGCGATGATGGCCACGGGACTCGACGTCAAGAATGTCGTCGGAACTCCTCGTCGCTCCAGGTATTGGGGATCGGAGTACCAGCCCAGCATGCGAGATGGCTCCGACTGGCACAATTGCTTAAGCAAACGGACGCCGCTGGCGTCTCGATACAGGGCATCGACATCGTCGAGAATAATCGGCTTGTCTCGGTGCATGAACGCGGCGAAGTAGACCCCGAACGCGGTTGCATTTCCGTCGATCCAGGCAGCGTGGCCGTCCATCGCCGTGCGCATGGCGTGGCTCTTTCCCGTCCCCGCCGGCCCCACCACCATGAGAAAACGGAGATGACCGGTGGCGAACGCTCGCGTGTAGTTGTTGAGTTCTTGATAACGGTCAACAACGATGGCATGTCGCGGGATGTGTTTCGGCTCAGCCATCGAGCGACCTGTCCGGGGTGAAACACCATGAAAACCTACCGATCGGTCCTTCCAGGCCGCCTGACAGGCATGTCCCGTCGCCACGTGCGGCCGGAAAACCCGTGGACTTTTGGACTAGACTACCTCCCATGGCGGGGCCTTCCTGACCTGTTCCGGGTCAAACCCTGCATCCGCCAAGGCTTTCGACCAACACCCGAAGCATGTCTGGCCGGCCTTGAATAGCGGACTATCATCGCGGCGGACGGAGTCACCGCGCAGGGGCAAGCCCAGGGCATGACGCTGGAGAATGGCCTTCCGCACACGATCCTTATTCCAGACGCGTTTCTTTCCTTTTTTCACGGTGCCTCGTAAACGCCGCCCCACGTAGTCCGCCGGTTCCAGTCCGGCCGCCACCAGCGCCGCCGGCCAGGATCCAAATTCCCTGACGGCCGCCGACTTGAGGGTGTGCGGGCGCACAGTAGTGCTCCCCAGGGCCCTCCCTTGCACAACGCGCAACAGAATTGCCTCGATGATCCGTGCATGGTCCCACTGCGGGTCACGGCAGATCGCGTCAGGATTGATCCCGGCGGCGATCAGGGCGTTGCACCAGGTTCCGAAGTGCTGACATGCCGCGCGATATAGTCCGCTATCACGTCGATGTACGCTCTTCTGGCGCAACGATCGTCCCCTGGCGCACAAATCCCGTAGATGGGCGATAACCTTGGCCTTGTTCCATTGGCGTCGCCGTTCGACGTCGCTAGCCTTAATGCCGGCCGCTTTCAGCGCGTTACGCCAGGAACCGAAGTGACGATACGCGCCCGAATGAAGCTGACTGGACGCCTGCTGGACCGCCCGGCTATTCAGTGGAAGTCCCTCGCGTTCGCGGCGCACAATAGCCCGGATCACGGACTCGCGGCTGCGGAATGCTCCAGTCTCCATGTGCATTCCTACCCCTCAGCGTTGGCGATGATTTCCTGGAAGGCGGCCAGTATGTCCGCATACGACTCGCGGAGGTAGGCCACGATGCGCTCATTGTTGACCAGTTGCCGAGCGTAAATCACCAGCTTCAACAGGTTGATGGAGTACTGGCGGTACAACGTGGTGTAGAAGTCGTGCTTCTCCTCGGCCTCTGCCAGTTTCTTCAGCAGATCCGATTTTCGCTGCTCATTGCGGGCCCAGGGATTCTTCGTGCCCGTCCGGTTCTTGGCACGGGCCTGCAACGGCGTCTTGAGGACCAGGCTGCGGACAAACGGCAGAGTGAAATCCTTGTAAGTCTCCATGGCCTTGAGGATTTCTTCCTGCCGCTTCGGCGTGACGTAGGTCAGCTCTTGGACGCAAGCCCGACTGATTGTCCCGGCGTCGAACGCCGCGGCGACACTTGGATGCAACTGCTTCAGAAGCGTCGCCTTCAGCCGATGCGCAAGGTGCGTGATACCCAAGGCCGAAGCGATCGTCTTCTCATCGAGTTCCTCAAGAGACTTCTTGATCATACGGCCCTCTTGAAAGGGCGACACGCGATTCACCATCCGATTGCTGGTGAACGCTTCCTTCTGCGGCGCAAAAATACAGGGCACGGTCTCCACTCCCATCTCGAG
>CAZRIQ010000431.1:0-2613 GCA_964600175.1 uncultured Melioribacter sp.
TCCTGAAACAATGACAATTAATAACGTACAACGAAATCTGGTCATAATACACCTTTTCAGAGCTATCATATCCGCTATGTTCAATTATAGATGATGTTACTTTGTTGAGCAAAGGAAAACGGGGAAAAAAGAAGATAGGGGCATTCTACTTTTCCTATTAATCACCTTATGGTCATGGCGAGCAGAATCGAAACATCTGGCTGCATTAGACAATTCGGCAATGGGTCAGCTTGAAAAGTGTGATTAAAAATATTGCTAAAGGCATGGACTGTTTGTTAATTGATTATTACGAATCCTTGCGGGCGAAGCTGCACCTGTCGCCTTCTTTAAGAAGTCTCTTACGGATTCCGTGAATATAATATGAGGATTCCGTTGTCACTTTCACACGAATAGACATAATTTCCAGAGACCGTGAGAGCACGGGCCCAGTCTGTTGTTTGGTATGATGCAATTTGTCTTTCGAATCCTCTTGTCATGTCTATGATGAGTGTGCCGCCGCTGCCATCGGCCACATAGGCAAATGTGTTGGAAACGAAAATTTTTTCGGAAAATTGAGAAGTATTGAAACGGGAATAAATCTGCAGGTTACGCGGATTCGATATATCGACCGAGGCAATGCCTTCGCCATTAAGAGCGGCGTACAGCAAATTATCTTCGCGGCAGAAATCCAGTAATATTCCCATTGTAGTATGGGACAGTTCGACCTCATCGAGTGTCGTTAATGAAAAATCGTCACCTAATTCGCACGAGCGTACTTTGCCGTAATAAAGACCAAGGTAAATAATTTCCTTATGCACTGATAAATGATTCAGTCTTTCATCGATAGGTATTTCTGTTATCATTTCTGCTTCCGAAGGTATTTGGATATCCCAAATCTGGAGTGTATTTTGTTTAGCGACAAACAAGTAGTCGTCTTTAATGGCAACACCGCTGCCTCCGTCTAACGTTTTTATTATCTCGGGCGCCGCCGGTTCTGAAATATCTATAATATCATACGGACTGTAAATATAGTTATCTTTAGCAATAACCTTTATACGGCTCCCCATACCCGATCGCGATTCTATATTCGTAATGTATTCAGGGGACCATGGCTGTGAAATATCGAATATCCACATTCGGTGTGAACCGAAAATATAAGCAAATGTATCATTGATGGCAATATTGATTGCATTGAAACCGAATACGCATGGATTGTCGTCTTCGATTTGGCTTTGAAAGTAAGGCCATCCTGTTATTTCTTCGACTGAGCCATCTTCGTTTATTATGTAGTCCTCTGATTTTCCGACGATGAAGTTACCCGGCATTTTGTTATGTTGACTTCTAACGGATGTCGGTTCTAAAGGATTGCTGATATCATAGATATCCAGGCCGTTTGTACCGAAGCCGATGAAATAATCGACAGGAGAATCGTCTCTTAAAATCGCGTGTGAGTACCAGCATGATTCTACCCTTGCGAGTTCCATAATCGCATCGGGCTCTGAAATGTCGTAGATCCTGATTTCACCCGCCGTGAATACATATGCGTACGGTTCTTTAACAACGAAAGCCCCCAAACTGGAATTAGATTGTATATTGGTTTTTCCCAACAGTTCGGGCGAGCTTATATCATGAATATCGAGTATTGCAAGGCCGCTGCTGCACAGGATGTAAATTTTGTTTTTAACAATCCGTATTTTACAGCCGTTTCCAATACTTTGGGAAATATTATATCGAGATATTTCCCGTGGTTCTTCGGGATTTGCTAAGGAGGAAATTATCAGGGAATTTGTTCTTGTATCTACAAAAAAAAGCTTGTCTTTCACGATTTCGAATTCAGCGAAAGTAGCCGCCATGCAGTCAATTATTTCGACACTGCGTATTTTATTGGGATCTCTAACATCAAGAATCTCGATTTGATGATTTGTGTTTATAAGGTAAATGTAATCGTTATAGTAAGAGAATGTACGCGGAAGACGATAAGGAGACCAGTATGAGCTTGTTACTACAGATGCGTTTTCTTTTTTGAAGATTTTCAGACGCGACTGGCTGACGCCGCACATAAAATCATCATCTAATGAAACGATAAATTGTGTAGTGTCACCTAATGCATTAACAGGAAATAACAGCTCACTTTCGAATTGAGGATTATCTAGGTGATTTTCTATTTCCAATTCACTTGCGGCTTCGAATGTACCGATTGCATCACATGATGGGGAGAAAATAATTGTAATGAGAATACAAATGAGTGAAATCGAATTAATTTTTTTCATTTCCAGCACTCCCGGAGCTTATTTTGCATAACATTTTCCCGCTTTGAGTCTTTTAGATGTCCATCACACTATCATAATATAATAGCACAATTTTCAGGTCGGATCAATATACTAAATCACAGGGTGTATCTTACGAAGCAAGGGTTGATGGTATTTTTTGAAAAAAGTGGTTTTTAGACCCTTCGATTCCACTCAGGGTGACCAAAAACGACAAAAGTCAGATTTTTACCGTTTTTGGTCATTTTTTGGAATAATATTATTGACATAGTTTAGTATTATGTTAAAATACGCAATAGTTTGGCAGCAGCCAAACATAAGCCGCCAGCAGGCGGGAGGGAAAATCAAAAATCAAAGTGCAAAATGC
>CAZRIQ010000432.1:0-2610 GCA_964600175.1 uncultured Melioribacter sp.
CAAAAGGCATTTTCTTATCTAAGGTATTTAATACCGCAAGAGCTTTAGGTTTTTCATTTTCATCAAGGTAGTGATATGCAAGACGCAAAAACAATGTGCGGTAATTCTGGAGCATTCTTCTATGGTTATCGTCAAAGTAAATCGATTTATCGTCGAGCCCACGGAATTTAAATCCCGGTTTGTATGTTTTACTATAACCTTTATTTCCCACAATTAGATTTTGCCACATTAGTGTATCGTCTATAAAATCACCTCTTGCTGGTCCTTTATATGGAACTAAACGATATGCTGCCCCTTCCAATCTCAGGTAATCATCAAGCCCAATTCTGCTGTCCATACTGCAAGTAGTAGCAAAATAAATCGGTCTTTTCCATTCTGTTCCTCTCACGGTTGCCAGCACGGCAATATCCTGGTTCCTAATCGCCTTAACATTCCCGAATGAAACAGTATTAGTCATTGTAAATGATATTTTACCTTTATTCGTTATCGAAGTATCGGAAATACCGAATTTCTTATAGTCTTCCTTCGAAACCGGTATATCAAATGTTTGAGATTTCCATTGCACAGGACCGATATTATCAATTTCACGGTCGGTAATATCCATATCAACTTTCATCGCACCGTGCGGAGATTCATACTTGAGTTGTTTAATATACCACGGTGTGTTGATCAAGCTTAAGCAGGCTACCCTTACATCCTGTCTTACGCCTTCAACTTCCTGCAAATACCAGAGCGGGAAAGTATCATTATCGCCGTTTGTAAACAGAACTGCATTGGGTGCAACACTTTGTAAAAGGTTATAAGCATAGTCCCACGGAACCCAATCTTTAGATCTATCCTGTTCATTGTAATTTGATGTGAACATTCTAAGGGGAATAAACACAAAACCCAAACCAAGCACGATAACCGGTGCAAATTTTTGAATCGAACTCACTTTTACTTTTTCCCTAATTAGCCCGATAAGATTATAAAGTCCAACTGAAATCCAAATGCTGAACATAAAACACATCGTCCCGTAAAACTTTATTCTTTCCCTCGGCTGCGGCTCCTGCTGGTTTTGGTAATATGCCGTAATGTATGTAATCATTATAAAGAGAAACAAAAACACCGCTGCCATTTTCCAATCTCGTTTGAAATGGTAAAACAGCCCAATCAACCCGATGAGGAAAGGAATTCCGAAATATGATTTTGACGGATCGCCGCTGAAATGTAAACCAAATAGTTTCCCGACAAAATTCGCAATTGAATTGAAAGGCCAGACATTCGGTCCGGAATCCTGATCCCACGATTCCCTCCCGGCAAAATTCCATAAAATATAACGGGTCATCATGTGATTCATCTGGTAATTCCATAGAAAATCCAGGTCGCTGGAATAGTTCGTATAAATTGCCTGCTGGTTTTGTTCGGTAGAATATCTCCTCTGGAATACAGGCCATTCACCGTATTGCTCACGGTTTAAGTAAGTCACTAATTCACTGAAGTTATCAGGTGCGTTTTCATTGATGGGGGGATGAGCATTAGACCGTATTATGATAACGCCGTAAGACATGAATCCAAGAAAAATTAAAAGGAATGACTTTAACAGTAACCCCAATGTTCGTTTGTCATTCTTGACACTGTAATAAATGGCGTAGCAAAATGCCGCCAATATAACAACAATAAGTGCAACGGCAGTAAAATTATTCGAACCTGATACGTTCGCAATGAGATTAGGGAGATACCGAACAATACCGGGATAAATCAGCGTCAATGTAATACTGCCGACAAATAAAATAACATATATCGAATTCCTGTGGACCAATTTTTTCCAAAATGCCCCGATAAAAACAACAGAAGCTACCAGCATAAACATTGCAAATCTTGTATCGAACGTCTGGTAATCTTCGGGATACGGCGGAGAAGTTTGCGTTTGACTTCCCCACAAGATAAGACCAAGTGCCAGAAGAATTGCCAAATGAACGAGCAGATAATTAATCGATTTTCTCAACTCCGTATAATCGGTTACATATTTTCTGAACATGATAAGCATTACGATGGAAATCGTTGTTAACGCACCCATCAATCTCAAACTTGTCGAAAGCCCAACCAGGTATGCAATCATCAAAATAAATTTCTCACTGTCGATTTCATCGGCTCTCTCGTTCCAGATCAACATCAAATAAACTATTGCCGCAAATACGAAAGTGTTGGTTGCATAGACTTCGGTCTCAACAGCATTCCACCAGGTTATGTAGGCAAAAGCAAATGCCAGCGTTCCAATTGCAGCCGAGATATAAAGTACCAATCCTTCGGAAAATGTCTTGTACTCTTTTCCTCTGTAATTCTCAATCACTTTTATAATTATCCAGTAAAGCATAAGAACGGCAACGGCACTTGTAATCACCGAAATAAGATTCATGCGATAGGCAATATTTGCCGCAATCGGCAGCATCGAGAAAAATCTTGCAATAAGCAGAAACAGAGGTGCACCGGGCGGATGAGGAATTTGAAGCCTAAAAGCCGTTGCGAGGTATTCTCCGCAGTCCCAAAACGAAACCGAGGGCTGAACCGTTAAATAATAAGTTATTATTGAAGCGATGAAGACAACAGCTCCGATGACTCTTCTCGTAA
>CAZRIQ010000433.1:0-2603 GCA_964600175.1 uncultured Melioribacter sp.
ACATGTTCTGTGACTACTGCAATTTAATTTAAATTAATCCCAACCCCTTAAAAAGCTCGAATAAAAGCATTAAACTTAAGAATTTTGCCAGAGAAGCGTTCCTCCCTTGTAAGCAAGGGAGGTTAGGAGGGATAAATAAAGAAAGGATTAGTAATAGAAATTCATTTATCCACCCCAGCCCCTCCTTGCGGGCAAGGAGGGGTCAATGCTCCGCAACAGCCACAGACAAATGATTGTGTGTTTATTCAAGGGGTCCTCTCCCGGGAGCTACTGTTTATACACATTTTTTGGCAAGTGTCCATCCCAGTAATATTAAGTTAAACCGTTTTAGTCCTTCAAAAAAGGTAATGGGCCCCGGACATCGCTGGCTTTTGTATCCTTTCCATCCGCCAATTCTGGCTATTATCCATGACGCCCATTCTAAAGTCTTTGGTTTATATGGATTCTTTTGTTTTTCAGTTTTCCCTTCATAATTTTTCGAAACAACTTTCAAAAATTCCTGTTCTTCTTCTGTAAAAACTTGTTCTATTGGTTGTGTATATTCTCCCTTACTTGCCAGCAACAATTGCATGACCCTCAAGGCTGCCCCTAAAGCAAACAGCCCTATTTTTTTAATGCTTTCACCGTCTTCCAATTCGCTGGCTTCAATATTTAACCCATCGGCCTTTAGTACCCGGAATAATTGTTCGATAAACCATCGCGTTGAATACCAAATAATGACAATCGTTGCCTGCTTAAAGCTTTCTATTTTATGGGTCGTTAGCAAGCGCCAATGTATCGGTTCTTCCCCATTGGGCACAGTTTCCTCTTTTCCTTTGGCTTCTATTGCATATAATTCTACACTTTCACGATATTTTTTATTATTCCCCTCTTTAGGCCTTAGTAATGTTACTTTGCTATATCTGACTTCAATTTTTGCTTTGCGTTTTTTCCGGTTTGTTCTTATATCCCCCCTGATCTCTATTTCATATTCTCCACAAAGAGGCTGTTCTTCTAAGTAACCAAACAACCTCCCTTCTTTTATTATTCTATTATCCCGACTTCTTATTAACAGATGTGTCCGTTGATCAGGCACCGATGCAAACAATTCGTAAATATCTCCTTCTCTGTCTGAAATGCACGTCAACATTTTACATCCCGGCAATTTCCCCTTACTTTCATTTATGCTTTTTATCCATCGATACGACTCTTTTTCTTCTATCGGCTGGTTTTTGCGTTTTTCTCTTCGTTTCCAATTTTCCTCAATTACTTCCCTGTTTTCTTCCCGTATCCAGGTTATTATATCAGAGAATCCTAAACAGTACCCTTTATTGGCATCGAGTACGAGCGTCGGGTGCAAAAAATATCCAAGGCTTTTATTATCGCCTATCAAACCAAGTCCGCTTTTTGGCTTTACCCTGCCCCGATGTTTTTCGTAATTTGGTTGTGTCGTGTCCTGTATACATAAAACATGGTCACAGTGTGCAATTTGCCCGCATGATCCCGTAATGGCTGCTTCTATTGCAGGTAAGGTTACCTTTTTATTCTCTAACATCCGATAATTACCCATTGCCTCTGACCATTTTCCTGATACCTTATTTATTGATACGCTTTGATGCTTTATCATTGCTTTAATAAACCGGTTTGCCCGTATCTCTAATTTCTTGCTTGAAAATTGTTGGTTAAAATTAATTGAAGATTGTTTCATTTTTTGCTATTTATTTGTTAATATTGTATAGCAAATACAATCCTGACTTTCCTACTTTATTTTTTTGCCAACATAATTTCTGTTATTTCATCTGTAAATCCTATTAATATTATTGCCCTGATGTTTTTATTGTCTTTTTGAAATTGTTCAATATCGTTAAATGTAACAGGTCTTTGTTTATCCATCTTTATTGCAGTTAATGGCTCGCCAAATTCCTTTATCCATTTGAATACTGAAACATGGCTTACACTTATTACTTCCCCTATTGTTCGATAATTATACCCTGATAGGTACATCAATAAGGCTTCTCTTTTTTTATTTACTGGTTTGCCTATGTGTGGAACAGTAAACCTGTAATCACAAATTTTACATCTAAATCTTTGTTTTTCCTTTACTATACCGTCTTTCCTTATTACTATTGATTGACACTTCGGACATATTTCCATTTTGAATTTTTGTCCAAATTTAAATAAACTATATTAATTTAACAAATCAATTCTCAGAACTCACACAAATGCCTTTAATTCAATTCTTTTAAACTTGTTGTGTATAAACAGTAGCTCCCGGGAGAGGACGCCTTGAATAAACACAATACATATTACCTCTCAGCGGACAGGGTTCAGGTGTCAGTTGTCGGTAAATTTATGAGATACTATCACTCATTACTGATTACTCATCACAAAACACATCGGTCGTCCCTCGTCCTTCGTCTTTCGGCAACCGTCCCTCGTCCCTCATCCTTCATCCCTCGTCCTTCGTTTTTCGGAAATCGGCATTCGGAAATCATCCCTCATCCTTCGTCCTTCGCTACAACCTGAACCTGTGTGAGACTTTAATCAGGAACACATTATACGGTGTTGCCCCAAAAAGATCGTCCAAATCACGTTGAAAATCATAATTCCCATAACTGTCGTCC
>CAZRIQ010000434.1:0-2598 GCA_964600175.1 uncultured Melioribacter sp.
AGGAGGTAATTATGCCTAACTTAAATGGAACAGGTCCCGAAGGTAAAGGACCTTTAACCGGTAGAAGAAGAGGTCGCTGCCGCGATACTCAAACTGTACAAACCGAAAAAAACACCGGACAATCCTCAGAGAATAATGAAATCGTTTACGGACTTGGACGTGGCGGAAGACCACGTGGGGGTGGTGGATTAGGAAACCGCTTCGGATCGGGTTTCGGCAAAGGTCAAGGCAGAGGTCGCGGAAGAGGATTTGGAAACAGGTAAGTAATGCCGAGCGGAGACAAATACGGCATAACCGGAAAAATAGCCGTTACAATGGAGAAACCGGAAAAACCATTTCCCATTTCCAATGTATTTGGCAGAAGTAACTTTTTCTTGATTTTTAATTCTGTTGATAATTCGAATACGGTTTTGAAAAATCCGTATGCAAACGAATTAGGCGGAGCGGGAATTCAAACCTCACGACTTCTTATTGAAAACAAAATTGATGTAGTAATTACAAAACAGATCGGGATGAATCCTTTACGTTTCCTTATATCGGCAAATATAAAAGTATATCGGAGTAACGAAGAAAATGCTCTTGCGGCTTTACAACTCTTCTTGGAAGGGAAATTGACTTCTATTGAAAATAGAAACGAATACTTCCCTGTCGGAAGAATGCGTAAAAGATTCGGTCAAAGACGATCATTCAAAAACAATCTCAACAAAAAACAAGGGAATTTATGAACCAGAGATTAGCTGTAGCAATTGAAGTTAACGGCACTGAAGAAAGAGTTGCCGAACATTTTGGAAGATGTACAAAGTTCAATGTTTGTGAACTTGATGAACAAAAAAACCTATTGAAAACTGAAACGTTTTTCAATCCGCTTGCCGGCGAACATGGCGGTTCATGTCAATTACCGGGATATGTAAAACAATTTGATGTTAGCACAATTATTGCCGGCGGGATGGGACAAAAAGCAATTTCCAATTTTCTTTCATTTGGTATTGATGTTATAACTGCACCGGGACTTTTATACCGGGATGCGTTAAATCGTTTTATTCAAGGGAAACTTATAGGCTATCAATCATGCGCACACGAGCATGGTCACAATCATAATTGTTAAAAGAGGAATGAATTGGTAATATCAATTGCGTCTGGTAAAGGCGGAACCGGTAAAACTACTATTGCAGCGAGTCTTGCTTCTGCCATCCCAGAAAGTGTTTATATCGATTGTGATGTTGAGGAACCGAACGGACATCTACTTCTTCAACCGGAATTCATTTCGGAAGAAAGAGCTGAAAAAATTTTACCTAAAATCGACTACGATAAATGCACATTCTGCGATAAGTGCGTTGAAGTTTGCGAATTCAATGCCCTCATTAATCTCAAATTCGAAATTATCATTTTCGAAGAGATGTGTCACGGCTGCGGCGTTTGTGAATATTTTTGTCCCACAAAAGCAATAATGGAAAGTACAAAAGAAATTGGAGTTATCAGAACCGGAACTACAAGCACGAATATAACTTTTATCGATGGAACATTAAACATCGGTGAAGTATCGGCTTCACCGTTAATTAAAAAAGTGAAGGAAAAGATTATTGAAGACAAAATAAACATAATCGATTCACCGCCGGGTACTTCATGCTCAATGGTCGAAGCGGTTAAAGATTCCGAATTCTGTATTCTTGTTACCGAGTCGACGCCTTTCGGTCTTAACGATTTGCAACTTGCTATTGATGTGTTAAAAATTATTGAGATTCCCTTCGGGGTAGTTATCAACAAATATAATCCTTCGTTTACCGAAATGGAGACTTTTTTGAGTGAAAACAACATCGAAGTTTTTCTTAAAATTCCGTTTGATAAAAAAATTGCAGAATCTTATTCCGAAGGCATTCTGCCGGTAAACGAATTTCCGGGGTTAAAAGAAAATCTTATAAATATGTACGATAGAATAAAAGAAAAGATCGAACGGGAAAAAGTACATGCAGAATAAACCATATAAGCAGATAGTAATACTTAGCGGTAAAGGCGGAACCGGCAAAACAACTTTAGCTTCTTCATTTGCCGGCTTAATCAATAAAAAAGTTGTTATCGATTGCGATGTTGACGCGGCTAATCTCCACCTTGTTCTTAAACCAGAAGTAATAAACAAATACGATTTCTTTAGCGGTAAGAAAGCAATCATAGATAACGAAAGATGCAAAGAGTGCGGTTTGTGCGAGATCTTCTGTCATTTCGATGCCATCAAGAACCTCAAAGTGGATCAGACAAGTTGTGAAGGATGTGGATTTTGTTTTAGAATTTGTTCTTTTGAAGCAATTGAATTCAATCCGTCTAAATCCGGTTACTATCATGAATGTCTACTTCCGGATGAATCAAAATTCTATTATGCAAAACTTCTTCCGGGCGAAGGAAATTCCGGCAAACTTGTAAGTGAAATAAAGAAAAAAGCACTAGGAAATATTTCTCCCGGCATTGAATGGGTAATTGTTGACGGCCCTCCCGGAATCGGCTGCCCGGTAAATGCAAGTTTAGCATCTACAGATTATGCCGTTGTTGTTACAGAACCAACTTTATCCGGAGTTCATGATTTGAAACGGATAGTTAAACTTATAA
>CAZRIQ010000435.1:0-2594 GCA_964600175.1 uncultured Melioribacter sp.
CAGCCGGACATACCGTGCGCATGAACATTTATTCTTCCGGCAATTGCACCGCGCACATATTCTACCGGCGCCGGGTCGCCGATCCCAGCCGAATGGTTATAGATCAAATATCTTTGAAAATTTTTTACTTGTTCGTCGGTTAATACAACTTCGGAAAATTCCCCGATACCGGTATTTGTACCGTACATAATTTCATGTGCTTGAATTTTTTCTTCGAGCATTTCCCTGCACGTTTTAATTCTTTGAAGTGCATCGGGATGCAGCTCGACTTTCTCTCCGCAACGGGCAATACGGACTAACTTCTCAATAGTGAGGCTTGCCCCGTCCAGTATAATTGACATAAAATTTCTCCCAAATTTTAAATAGTAACTGAAAATTACGGATTTATGTTTGCAGTACAAATAAGTGGTAATATTAAGGTATATTGTTGAGATTTGAAAAAACCGAAATCACAAATAAGCAGCAATTATTAACGCTACTTCGTTAAAACGTGTGAGGTTCGATATCGTCTTGCTTTTTTATTTATCAATGAGGTTCTACTCGATAAATATTTTTTTAATTAATCCTTCTTTGTTGCAAAATCAATTTGAGAAAGTTTATCAGCAAATTTTCCAACAGCTTCTGACAAATTTATTACTTCATCCCAACTCCAAAAGGAGACGGGGCTTGATATTACACACCATAAGTAATAGTCTCTTTTTGTTCTAAATACGGCAATTTATAGTTGACATAGAATTATTTATTGTTTACAATACGGCATCATATAGTTTACAATATAAATTTTGTAGTGAAATGACAGGAAAAAGCTCAAAAGATCGCGTTCGACAAATCCGGGAATTCATAGTCGAAAATGTGGAACAGAATTCCAAAGGAATAACTAATCTCGTTAGTGAAACCTTCGGCATTTCGAGGCAAGCCTCACATAGATACCTACAGAAACTTGTGAAAGAAGGAGTACTAACATCAACCGGTCAAACCCGGGATAGAACATATCAAGCCAAGCCGATCGTAGATGCTGCGTTTCGTCTTAAAATAAATTCACAATTGCATGAAGATACAGTTTGGCGGGAGAAGATTCTCCCGTTTTTCAACAATATCCCGGCTAATGTTGTTCAAATTTGTGAGTACGGGTTTACAGAAATTCTCAATAACGCCATCGATCACTCTATGGGTCGCAACGCAACTGCAAGCCTTACGATTACAAAAAAGTTTATGAGCATGAGAATATTAGATGATGGAATTGGAATATTTGAAAAGATCCAAAAAGACTTCAACCTTGAACATCCACGTCTCGCTATCTTAGAATTAGCTAAGGGAAAACTAACAACGGACCCAAAGCACCACACCGGCGAGGGAATTTTCTTTACTTCGCGAGCTTTTGATAAATTCTCAATTCTTTCCGGAATCCTCAATTTCTCTCATACTGAACCTGGCGATGATTGGCTGCTTGAAGATCAAAAACCTGCCAAAGGCACATCTGTTGACATGAGAATCAGCACTACGTCCGACCGGATTCTCCAACAGATATTCAACAGGTATGCAGCCAGGGAATTTACATTTTCAAAGACGCATATCCCCGTTAGCCTTGCCAGAATCGGCAAGGAAAATTTAATTTCGCGTTCACAGGCAAAAAGACTCTTAATGCGTTTCGAGCGATTTGAAGAGATAATCCTTGATTTCAAAGATGTCGACATAATCGGTCAGGCATTCGCCGATGAAGTGTTTAGAGTGTTCCCTAATGAACATCCTACGGTTCAAATAACATGGATAAATGTAAACACTCAAGTAGAGGGAATGATCATTCGAGCAAAAGGCAGCATATAGCGACATTGTTTTTAAGCCGCCGCCCAACATTTACCCGCCGTTTGTTGGCGGGAAACTAACACCACTAATCATTCATAAATTCATTTTGTTAACTACATTCAAAGAGCAACAAATTTTTACAACGCAACTTTATAATTACACAAATGCCGCAATGAAAACGTTTTACCCCGAGTTTACCGAGGGGCGGTCAGGTGGAAAAGCAAGTTAGGTGTTTTAATGAACATAAAATTCATCTTCTCCAATTTTATGCACTGTCGAAGATAAAAACACATTACCCAAGGATAAGGAATCATATTTTGGATTAATACCCAGGAAAATATATGCCCCAGCAGAATCATTCTCTTTTTTTAACTCAGTAAAACTGATATTACCAACCCAATCTTTGGATTTTAATTCTTCGTAAAGCATTTTAAATTTTTCAATATTTTTAATAGCTTCTTCCAAGCATACGGGAGAGAATATCTCCTTTATTGGTTTCCCTTCCATATTTTCCCGGTTTTCAATTTCTTTAAGATCAGCTTTTTTTAACTGGGGTTTTGTATTAACATACTTAGAAAATATTTCATCACTTACAATGGGTAGACTAACTAATATATTTTTCCAGTTTAACATAGGTGTTCCACTGCTTCCAATGTTTAAATATGATGCCAGTAGTGGTGAATTTCAAAAATCATATAGTGGTGGAGAGTTTACAAACATATCGGGTAATGTGATTTATGGTTCTGGTGTGTGGGCTGCTGCGGCTAGTTGTCAATGGACTAGAACTGGTG
>CAZRIQ010000436.1:0-1473 GCA_964600175.1 uncultured Melioribacter sp.
CAAAAAGTAAAATGTCGGACTGTATTGTAACTGCATGGATTGAAAGTCCGATGGGAGCGTTAATTGCTGCTGCGAACAAAGACGGAATTTGCCTGCTTGAGTTTACCGACCGCAGAATGCTCGATGCACAATTTACAACTCTGCGTAAACATTTTAAGTGTGCAATAGTACCGGGTAAGAACAAGCACATTACACAATTGGAAAAAGAACTAAAAAAATATTTTGACGGAACACTCAAGAAATTTACTGTACCGATTGTTTATCCCGGCAGCGAGTTCCAGCAGAGAGTATGGAATGAACTGTTGAAAATCCCTTTGGGAAAAACCGTTTCGTATGAAGATATTGCAAAGAAAATCGGTGAACCGAAAGCGCAGAGGGCTGTCGGGCATGCAAACGGTTTAAACAGAATTGCAATTGTAATTCCGTGTCATAGAGTAGTTAACAATAACGGCAAACTCGGCGGCTACGGCGGCGGATTGTGGCGGAAACAAAGATTGCTGGAGTTGGAGAAGGGAAGACTAAGTATTTAAAAAGTATTTTATTATGCGGTTTCGTGGATCTCAGGCATCTCATTCCACGTTCTTCCTTCTAGCATCCTTCCGGTCTTCTTCTTATTTACTCCACCCCATTGTTTAAAGAAGAAAGGAACGTTTTGTTCTTTACATTCATCTTTAATATCAAGTACCCAGCTTTCAAACATTGGGCGAGCTCCATGTCCGGATTCACCTCCAACAATTACCCAATCAATATTTTTCAAATTAAGTTTTTGTATCGGTCCAATCAAGGGCTCAATGGATAAAAATTTGATGTATGCGTTGGTATAACGGAGATGATCTATTCGTTTGACATATTTTTCATTTTCCACACTTACACCCATCCATATATTTTTTGCCCACTTTAGTTCTTTTTCAAGCTGGAATAATCTTTCAGACCTTTTTGTTAGAATCTGGAATGTATGCCAGTCTGCTCTGTTCATCACATCAAAAACTTTTTGTATAAATTTCAGCGACACATTTTTATGGAAAAGATCACTCATAGAATTAACAAAAATAGTTTGTGGTTTTTTCCATGAGAGCGGCAATTCTAAAACGTGTTTATGCAATGCCAATTTGAAACCATCTCTGTAATTTTCGGAACCCATTGCTTTCAGCCTTTTTGCCATGCGTTCTGCATAGCAAAACTTGCATCCCGGACTAATTTTATTGCACCCGGTAATCGGATTCCAGGTTGAGCCTGTCCATTCTATTGAAGATTTTTGCGCCATATTTTAATCAAAAAGTGATGGATCGATGTTTCTTTTTTTTACTTTATCCCAGAAATTATACCCGCGTTTATGTCTGGAATAGAATGCTAAGTAGTACAAAGGTAAATTTTTTTCGTCAGAATGTATAGCAATAAAATTGTCAATAGCTTCTTCAAGATATCCTAAATTCACCATCTGTTGTGTAAATTCTTTAGCAAGAAATTCAACAA
>CAZRIQ010000436.1:1483-2594 GCA_964600175.1 uncultured Melioribacter sp.
CTTTTCTTGGCGGCGTCCCATCTATTTCTCCAATCATCCAAGCCTAAAAAATTGTCAATTCTTTTATTGTTATCTTTTATGTAACGAGTAATGTTCCTTTTACCATCCATTCCAAAAGCAAGCAATACGAGAAAATCCATAAACTTCGCACCTAGCTTTTGAATAGTTTCAAATTCTATCTTTAATGAGAATGGATCTACAAAACAAAAACTAAGAACTCTACTATTTGTTGAGTGTTGGGGAATTTCTTTCAAGATGTGGTTTACTATTTCATTACAATTGCCGTGTAAAATAACGCAGTTTCTTTTGGGATGCTCATTTTTAATTCTTTGTTCAAGAGTTTGACAAAATCTCTTGTCTTTATCACAAAAGATATATTTATCAAAGGGGTCGTTTACTTTTAATGCAAGCATTGGTGAGGAATCAACAATTTCATTAGTTTTTTCAATTATTGATTTACCCGTACCGGAATAAAGATCAATATAGATTCTCTGATCCCAATGATTCTTCATCCCCGAAGAAAATAAAGTCATATAATCAGAAATGATTTTGTATTTCGTTTTTGCCCAGTGGCCTACAGTTGGTGTGATTAGACCGTCACTATCAGTTTTAAAACTAGAAGCCGTCAAGAATGCTATACCCTCTAAATCAAATACCGGCGTCAACTTACTTAAAAATTAATTTGTCGTCAATAAAAAATTATGATTTTGCCTTATCAAATTTTGTTAATTAAACACTCGAAATCTTTTTGGGAGACCTTCGAGGTTAACACATAGTATAGTAATGTTCCAACCTCGAAGGTTACTCAAGGTTATTAGTTTTATAAATCCTCTACAAGGATTTTAATGACATTTATTTTGTGTTGTTACAATAATATGACCCCTACGGGGTCGTGTAATTTGTTGACATCGTAGATGTCAAATTATTGTAGAGGTTATTTAAGTCAAACGGTTTTTTAAATCCTCGTAGAGGATTAACAAGAGTTGAAATAATATTCGTTGCTGTTTCTCGAACCTTTCATGTTTTGTTTGAACATATTTGCCAAACAATATAAGACATCTGTTCTTAATCTGAACAATGACCTTTTTTATTTGTAAAAACTGTGAATATT
>CAZRIQ010000437.1:0-2576 GCA_964600175.1 uncultured Melioribacter sp.
AAGAAGTCTGTTGCAGGATTAAAATTTCATTTAATTTGAACTTGACATGAATAAAATCGGTACCGAAATAAAACAAACAGAATCTTTTCTTAAAAGAGAAGACTTTCAAAAAAATCTATACAGGAAAATCAGCGGTATCAAAGAAAAGGTAGAATTAGGTGGCGGAAAAGAAGCAATCAAGAAACAACATGACAAAGGAAAACTTACTGCCCGTGAAAGAATCAATAAGTTGATCGATCCAGGCACAAGATTTTTTGAGCTTAATTCCCTTGCCGCTTATGATATGTACGAAGAATACGGCGGTGCCCCTTCTTCCGGAACCATATTCGGAATCGGAAAGATTCACGAAAGAGATTGCGTAATTGTTGCAAATGATGCAACCGTAAAAGCAGGTGCATGGTTTCCAATCACTGTAAAGAAAAACTTACGCGCCCAAGAGATTGCAATGGAGAACCATCTTCCGATTATTTATCTTGTTGACAGCGCAGGAGTTTTTCTGCCGCTACAGGAAGAGATATTCCCAGACAAAGAACATTTCGGGAGGATCTTTAGAAACAATGCAATTATGTCTTCGATGGGAATTCCACAAATCTCGGCAATCATGGGTCCGTGCGTTGCAGGCGGTGCTTATCTCCCAATTATGAGCGACGAAGCATTAATTGTTGAAGGAGAAGGTTCGGTATTTCTAGCCGGGTCTCATCTTGTTAAAGCAGCAATCGGCGAAGAAATAGATAATGAAAACCTCGGCGGCGCAAAAGTTCAATCCAATATTTCTGGAGTTACCGATTACATTGTCAAAAACGATGATGAATGCCTTGCCCAAATAAGAAATCTAGTAGAGAAGTTTGGCAATACAACGAAAGCCGGATTTAACCGAACAACTTCTGCCGCCCCAAAATATTCACTTAAAGAAATTTATGGTGTTCTCCCGAAAGATACTATCAAACCGTATAACACTTATGAATTGTTAGCAAGAGTAGTCGACAATTCAGAGATAGACGAATACAAAGCGGGTTACGGCAAAACGTTAATAACCGCCTATGCACGAATTGACGGATGGGCTGTAGGGGTAGTTGCAAATCAAAGAAACGTTGTGAAAACCGAAAACGGAGAAATGCAGATCGGCGGAGTAATTTATTCGGACAGCGCCGATAAAGCCGCAAGGTTTATTATGAACTGTAACCAGAAGAAAATTCCATTAGTGTTTTTCCAGGATGTAACCGGTTTTATGGTTGGAAGCAAAGCCGAGCATGGAGGAATAATCAAAGATGGCGCCAAAATGGTAAATGCCGTTGCTAACTCTGTCGTTCCTAAAATTACAATTATAGTCGGTAATAGTTTCGGTGCAGGCAACTATGCAATGTGCGGAAAAGCTTACGATCCGAGATTTATTTTTGCTTATCCCGGCGCTAAAATAGCTGTGATGGGCGGTTCGCAGGCAAGCAGTGTTTTGCTCAATATCAAAACAAAACAAATGCAAAAAAGCGGAAAAGATTTCTCGGACGAGCAAAAAGAAAAATTGTTGAAAGAAATTGTCGATTCGTATGAAGAAAAAAGCGAGCTAGTTTATGCGGCTGCTCGTTTGTGGGTAGATGAAATTATAGCACCGGATTTAACAAGGGAATATATTTCTATGGCGATAAACTCGGCAAACAACAACAGCGAAGTGCCTAAATTCAACGTGGGTGTAATCCAGACTTGAGATTTTTTAAGAGATCATTTCCAATTCTTATCCTTCTTACTGTTTTTTTCACAAGTCACATCTTTGCTCAAAAACGGAGTGATCCAACATTTTTATCCGGCGTTGTTCATTTATCAAAATATATTGCTTCGAATGAGTTTGTAAAACTAAAAAAGACGAACAATGATTCAGCATTGGTTGACACCCTATATATAAAAACGATACAGTACTTTGAGGGGGATAAATCGGAAGCATTATTATGTTTGACATTCGCACTCCTCCCCTTCAACAAAATGACGATTCAACTTCCTATTTTCAAAATTCCTATCACCTTTCCCCTTCCGTCGGCAAGTGAAAAGTTATTCCGCAAAAAATTGGTTAACCAACCTAAAAACATTTTTTGCGACTCCCCCAAAGACAATTTTGGCGACAAGGACAAACTCTCACATTTTTTCGGAAATGCGTTTCTTGCGTATAATATAAGTTTCTTCAATTTATCTAAATTTATGGGTATTTTTGTAGAGATGTTTGAAGCAACGCTGAAAGTACAAGGCAGTGTCGACCATAGAGATATTATTGCAAATAATCTTGGCGAATTATTCGGGAAATCGTTGAAGATAAATGAAAACTTAATGCCGTCGAAAGCGCTGTCAATTTATTCACTTTTATTTCTAAGAGTTTCCTTATGAAATCAATTTTGTTAATTGATGATGAGAATGAGATTTGCGAAAGCATCAAGATGATTCTTGAATACGAAGATTACTATGTTGATTACACTACAGATTCTGAGAAAGGAATTGAAAAACTTAAGTACAACTCTTACGATTCGTTACTCCTTGACATTCAAATGCCGGGCAAAAATGGGTTTGAAATTCTCAACTGGATGCGAGAGAAT
>CAZRIQ010000438.1:0-2560 GCA_964600175.1 uncultured Melioribacter sp.
TTAATATTCTTTTTTTAGCCATTTTTCAATAAAAGTTATTTCTAAATGTGTAATTGACGAGTGCAAAAATAATGAAAAATTTGGATTTGTAGGATTTTTTAATTTTTTCAGCGTTTTTAAATTGTAAAAAAAATCCGCTGTTAATTATCTAACTGTGAAACAGAAATGGTTTCCAGGTTTCTTCAACTTTCCCAACATAATTACGAATGAACATTATATGATTAGGTGTATAAGGTCTAATTCTTAGTTTCATACCCGCTTCTTCGGGAATTCGGTCACCCTTATTATTATTGCACGGGAGGCAAGCAGAAACAAGATTATCCCAGCTGTCGTCCCCGCCTTTTGACTTTGGTACTATATGATCGATTGTTAAAGGCAGATCTCCCCTTCCGCAGTATGCACACCTATGACCGTCCCTTTTTAAAATGTTGCGGCGGGTAAGAATGATTTTTTGAAACGGGAGTCTTATATACTCATTCAATCTTATAACACTGGGCCATGGGAATGAAATAGATACCGACCTAATTGATTTGCGTTTGTTGTTTGCGACTAATTCTGCTTTACCGAGTAGGATTAATATGATGGCTTTTCTTACGTTGCAAATAGTAAGAGGTTCATAACTTTGATTAAGTAGTAGAACCTTGGCATTTAATGTACCGTTTCCGATGTACTTCCGTTCGAAGACCCTTCTCCTTATGTTTCAGATGTAATAAAATAGAATTCTCTCTTTTTCGACGTCTAATATCGTAATTCTGCATTAATTAAGAAAGTCCTTAAGCATTATTCTTGGCTATTATTCCACCGGCCAGGACGTAGCCCTGCTCATCATAAAGTACGAGAGACTGCCCCGGCGTTACCGCAGATTTGCCCTCGATGAAATCTACCCTTAAACTTTTTTCATTTGATTCTATAACTTTTGCAGGAGTCGCTTTATCGGAATATCGAATTTTTCCAAGTACCATGTCACCATTTTGCAGCGTTAGTTTGCTGATATAGTTAATATCAATTGCATGAACGATGTTATTGAACAAGTCTTCTTTGTCACCCAGTTCAACAACATTTGAATTAGTATCGATGTTCTTCACGTAAAGCGGTTTACCAAGAGAAACTCCTAATCCCCTTCTTTGTCCTACAGTGTAAAAAGGAATACCACGGTGTTTACCTACTTTTTCACCTTGATAAACAAAATCCCCGGTTTCAACTTCATTAATTGTTTCGGGAATTCTTTCACGCAAAAATCTTTCATAGTTGTTGTCGGCAACAAAACAAATTTCCTGACTGTCAGGCTTTGATGCAGTTTTAAGTCCGAATTCTTCCGCTAATTTTCTAACTTCGGTTTTATTGTAATTTCCCAGGGGGAAAAGTGTTCTACTCAGACTTTCCTGTGTCAATCCCCAAAGAGCATATGACTGATCTTTCTTATTGTCGGCAGAATTTTTTAAACAATAGCGGTTATTTACTTTGTCATATTCTACAACTGCGTAATGACCGGTTGCAACATATTTTGCATCGAGTGAATCGGCTTTCTTTAGCAACTCTTCCCACTTTATTTTTCTGTTGCAAATGACACAAGGATTCGGAGTCCGACCGTGAACATACTCGTCAATAAAGTTTTCTATCACCGCATCTTCGAATGCCTTTGTAAAATCAACTGTATAATGCGGAAAACCGAGCTTATCGGCAACGTTCTTTGCATCGAATATGGCATCAAGCGAACAGCAGCCGGATTCGTGTTTTGGCGCGCCTCCGACCTCCATAAAGCCCCATGTCTTCATGGTTACACCTATTACATCAAAACCTTGTTTTTGAAGCAATGCTGCTGCAACTGAGGAGTCTACACCCCCGCTCATAGCCACTATTACTCTTTTATCGTTCAAATTAGACAAACTTCCTCTTATTTAGATAATCTATCCAAGATAACGTCACAAATATAAAGAAAATGTTGGATTATACTGAAATTTGATTAATATGAGAAATTTACTTCGAAACAGATTGTTTCAATTAATGCTTATTCGATTTTTAACTTCCAGAAATCTTTTTAATCGATTTTGGTAAGAAAACTAAATTATTTTACAATCACTACATAATTATAGTAGTACGGATATGTATATTTTTGAAGCAGAGTTTTTATTGATTATGTATGTGTGGAAAACAATCTTTTGAAAGTTAAAACAACCTAAATGTTTTCTTGATACAAAATTGCAAAACACGCTACGTAATTTTCCGAGTGACTCATTGTAATCTTTAACGATTTTTCTTTACTGACAAACTTCGCTAACTGCCCGGATAACTTGACCTTCGGCATCCCGTTCTGTTCATTGAATATTTCGATGTCTTTCCACCTAAATCCTTTGCTCCAACCGGTTGCCAATGATTTTGCGATTGCTTCTTTAGCCGCAAACCTCGCTGCAAGATGCTGATATTTGTTTGCCTTCGAGAGAGAATAGTTTAATTCAGTATCGGTAAATATTTTATTTAAAAATTGTTCTCCAAAGCGGTCTACACTCTTTCTTATTCTTTCAATCTCTATTATGTCGATACCTACACCAAGAACCATTTT
>CAZRIQ010000439.1:0-2539 GCA_964600175.1 uncultured Melioribacter sp.
ATAAACACAGCCTTGGCCGAGAACAATTTCTACATTAAGCCAATCGAGCGCTTCATTATCTAAGGTTACTTTGCCGTTAAGTCCCATCTGGAACGGCGCATCATGACCTTCAAAAAAAGCATCTGCATTTGAATTGTTTTCCCCGAATGCAAGAACCGCTTCTCCACTAACGGAAATGGGGTATTTACCAATTGGTACTGTAGCGGATAAATATAAGTTGCCAAAGAAGGGGGGGACATCGTAACCTGTTATTATTGGTATAAATGGAATAAAACCCTGTGCTGAAATTGCAATACCAACGTCCGAGATATCGCCTATTTTCGAACCGTTAAAATCACACGATGTAAAGAAATAAGGATCGGTGGGATCGATCGCGATCTTTTTAATATTGACAAGTGAAGAGCCAAAAATCTTAGCGCTGACCTGGTTGTCGTTATCAAAGTAGAAATAGTACCTATTCTTATCAACCGGCCAGCCGAATGGGCCTGTATCAAACTCGCTTCCCTTCTTTATTCCGAGTGGTGACGTAGAAAGACCGACCATCTCCAAACTATGTAATAATCCTTCCTTGGGCAGTTCAGCAAGCGCCAATCCTGTGAGACCAGAATAATAATTTCCGCTGGGATCCTTTGTTAAATCGTAATCCCCGTTGCTCAGTCTAATGTCACCGTATTTAGAATTTTCAATATAGAGGCTTCCCTTGATACGCATTCCGTAGTCGGTTTGCGTAATGCTTGCTTTGTTTGCTTTAAGGAAAACTGCATTCGGTCCCGAACCCAGTTGAATTGTTTCCGGGTTGGGATCAAGACGCTGTGTCTCAAAAGGATCAACGGGTTCAACGAAATTTTCCTTCGTACACTGCATCAAAACAAGAAGAAGGGCGGATACAAAAACAATCGGGAAAAATCGCTTAACTTTTTTCTTCATCTTATCACTTCTCTGTTATAACAATTTTATTTAAAGCGGGATTTTATATCCCACAATTATGTTAAGATGATTTGCACCTGTATACAACCTATAATAATTACCAAACTCTCCCTGAGCCGGTACTTTTCCAAACTGGACTTCTTTATAATTATAGAATAAATACTGCGCCTCTATATAAAACCTGTTAAGATTGTAAATGACTCCTCCACCAACAGAATAAGCGGGTCCGCTAATTACCTCCTTTTTGTAGTAACTAGACATAAGCGCCGGGTACTTATGATTTTGAAAACTCGATTGCCAATAACCACCCCCTACCAAAACATATGTTTCCAACTTGTTGTCGAACAAATGCAAAAACCTATATTTTACCTGGAAGGAAAGAAGTTTTGTTTTCAAATAATATTGTGCAATACGTGCTTCAGAATAAACAAAACCGATTCCAAATGAAAAATCCCAATTCGTTTTTGTAAATTCGATTACGCCGCCCACAGGATTATAAAAATTTTTTAGATTTTTCTCGTAGAGGACGTTCACCGCCCCGTATGAAATTCCTACAGCTATCAGCGGTTTGCTCTCGTTCAACATCTTTGCGGTTTCGATGTACCCCTCATCTGGATATGTGATTTTTGTCCAAACGCCGTTACCATTGAGTCCATCTTTTATAAATAAAAATCTCTCGCCGTCGTTTAACAAGCCAACCGTGCTCGATGCTTCATTCATTTCTTCCTTAATAAATATATAGTTCATCGGACATTCCTTTACTTCCCACGTCCACCTGGAATATTCGTTCTCTCGATTGTCAAAGCCGAACTGTATATCGCGTTCTTTTTTTTCATCTTCAGAAATCAGAAAATTTTCATCCACATATCCTTTTTGCGGGTAGATGACTTGCTTCCAGCCAAAAGCCCCATAATCTTTTTCAACCACAAGAACTTTATTAAGGTAATAAACAAATCCCACTGTATCGGAATTGACATCGGGTTTTGTATGAACAGGAACCCTGCTGTCATAAACATACATAGCATGGACTTCCCATATATTACTATCACTCGGATTGCTCTGGGATATTATTTCGGCTGGTACAATAAAAAGTAAAACTAAATACAGTTTAAGAAAAAGAGCACATTTCACCGTTACACCCAATTTGGTAAGTTATGCATTAAACGCATGAATATGTGTACAACTATTTAAAGTTAAGGATTATCGCTTTCTTAATAAAGAAAAAAATGAGGAGGATATAGTATACGTTGTCTTATTAAAAAGAAGAATTTAATGGGGTTACATAAACTAAAATCCATCTCTATATAGAAGAAGAATTGCCGCTTGGGGAACTATAACAAATTTCTGTTTCTCTATCTCAACTTCAATTGCATCTTTTCTTAGGAATAAGGCAAAGTCTCCTTCCTTGGCTTGAAGCGGAATATACTTTGTTGTTTTCTTTTCTTTCCACGGTTCGTCATCTTCGGCGGGAACAGCAACCGGGTACCCTGGGCCAATTTTAATTACATATCCTCCCTGTACTTTTTCTTTCTCGTGAACACCGGGGGGTAGATACAAACCGCTGTTTGTCTTCTGAAGATTCTCTTCCGGTCTGACCAACACACGGTCACCG
>CAZRIQ010000440.1:0-2538 GCA_964600175.1 uncultured Melioribacter sp.
ATTTCCAAACCTTGTTGAAGAATTTCATTCTTCTGCTCTGCAAGAACCTGGTTCTTACTAACCTTTTGGCCCGGCTTCACATAAATCTTTTCTACACGTTCGGAAACTTTACTATAAACAACCACATCTTCTTCTGCAGTAACGGAGCCGGTTACCCTAATATATTTTGAAATCGATTCCGACTTAACTTTGTAAATTTTCACAGGTACAGGTTTTTCAACATTCTCTTCCGTCTTCTTTGCACATCCAATCACAATCAATATTATAACTGAGACGACGAGAAATATTCTTTTATTCATTTTATCCTCCCGCAAAGCGGTCAATTTTGAAAAAATTATTTCCAGATTTTATTCAACAATCCAACCGACTTCAGTAAAGCCAATTGGCTGATGTTATAGTTGTATATTCCCTGCAGGTAATCGCTTCTACTTTTTGTATAAAGGAGTTGAGCATTCAATACATCGAGCTGGTTGCTCATTCCCTGCACATAAAGCAAGTTTGAGATCCGCAGGCTCTCATTATATTGATCAAGAGCGTCTTTTAAACTTTGCAGACTTTTCGACGCTTCCAGGTAATTGTAATAGCTTTGTTCGATATCGAGTTCGACTGCAAACTGTGTCTGCTTCACAAGCATCTGATCGGTTTTTATTTTGGCTATCTGATAATCGAGAACCTTTTTCCCACCTTCGAACAACGGCCACGTAACAGAAAGTGTCAGAGACTTTGATCGAATATAATCGGACCATTGGACTTTGTAATTATCAAGCGGTGCCATCTGGTCGACACTGGCTGAAAGAGCAATGGTTGGAGTAAACTGACCGAGAACAATTTTTTCTCCTGCCTTTGTAGCTTCATGCTGATATTTCAACGCTTTGATGTCGCTTCTGTTTTCTTCAGATAATGCTTTGAAATCCTCTAAAGAAATTTTAGAATACTCATTAAGGAATTCCTTTTTATCCAAACTATCAACAACAACTAATGAATCTGTCAACGGAATGTTCAACAAACTTTTCAACCTCTGCACAGAAAGTTTTTTATTCGAAAGAGCCGATTCCAGCATTGGGAGCGTGGAAGAATATTGTGCCTTTGCTCTTTGTAAGTCCAATTCAGTTGCGGTACCTGCATCATAAAATTTCCGCACTTGATTCAAATTTTGTTTAGCTACCGTTGCGGCATCCTCAGCAGACTTACTTAGTTCCCCTGCAAGTATAATTCCGTAATATGCCTGCATCGAATTAAGGACTGTTTCTTCCTCTTTACCCTGCAATTCCTCACTCAAAGATTTTCTAATGTTCTTTTGAATTTCGAAATTAAACCACCTGCTCCCGCCGGTATAAATCGGAAGAGAAAGACTTAGAGTGTGCTGGAAATTATATGGGGTTCCCACGACAAATCTTTGTCCCATAAATACGAAGACCGGCAGTTCAATATTTTTCTGAGCAATACCTTGATAGGTTAACGACGGTAAAAACGTTGACAACGATTTCCACGTCTCCAAATTTTGCACTTCGTAATCAAGTAATTTCGATTTGAGCGAGAGATTATCTTTCAATGAAATATCAACTACATTCTTCCATGACAGATAGATTATATGCTTTTCACTTTGTCCGTTTAGAGAATTCCATATAAATAAGAGAGTGATAAAAATGATTCGCAGACTTCTATTTCTAACCATATACTTCACTCCTATCAGTGCTTTTATAAATGATTTAATGCTGAAAATGGCTTAATCTATATTTTATTTTTTATTGCGAATTGAATGAAAAAGTCAATTAAATAGACGTATTACTCTTATTAAAAGTTACTTTTGGAAAAGAAGGATTCCCCTATGAAACATTAATGTATACCGAAAAATAACTCTATCTGGAAGATAGTTACAAACAAAAGTTATTTAAACAAAAACGGTCATATCAAGATTTTTAATTCAGATAAGAGATATGATTGGTAAAATTGTGAAGAATAACAAAATTAAAAACATGAGCAAGAATAGAACTAATTAATTTGTACCCTTATTCTCAAAGAATCCTGTTCTTATTCCTGCCCATGCTTTTTAAAAACTACTCTTCAAGAGTTGAAAGATTGCCGGGGTCTTGTCCCAAAGCTTTAGCTTTCAACACTCTTCTCATGATTTTTCCAGAACGGGTTTTAGGAAGTGAATCGACAAACTCAATTTGTTCCGGTTTTGCAATTGGTCCCACTTCATGACTAACGTGTTGTCTTAATTCCTCTATAAGTGCCGGAGATTTATTAACACCTGCTTTCAAAATTACATAAGCATGAATTGCATTTCCTTTTACCTCGTGAGGCAATCCAATTGCCGCAGCTTCCGCTACCGATTGATGACTTACCAATGCGCTCTCAATCTCGGCTGTACCAAGTCTGTAGCCCGAAACTTTAATAACATCATCTACTCTGCCTATGACCCAAAAATATCCGTCTTCATCTTTACGGGCACTGTCTCCAGTCAAATACATACCGGGGTATTTACTCCAATATTGACTGACGTATCGATCCGGATCTTTGTATACTGTTCTAACC
>CAZRIQ010000441.1:0-2536 GCA_964600175.1 uncultured Melioribacter sp.
CTGCCTTTTTCTATAAAAATTCCTTCTGAAGAAATATTCTTCTCACGGAGAAGTTTCCCGAATATTTTACCTTCGTTATCATTTCCGATCAGGCCTATCGGAATCGGTTTTCCGCCCAATGACAGAATGTTATTTGCCACATTCATTGCGCCGCCGAAACGAAACAACTCATCATCGATGCTAACGACCGGGACCGGGGCTTCGGGAGAAATTCTATTCACTGCTCCCCAGAAATAACAGTCGAGCATCATATCACCGACTACGGCAATCTTTTTCCCTTTAAAATTCTTTTTAAGCTGATTCAGTCTTTTAGTTGTGATGTCCAACATTATTTATTCCCATTATTCCATACTGCAAGTTTATTTTTTAATTCGACTTTTACAAGATTAGATTCGGTTCCAATCCACATATTTATTCCGTCAAAAAACAGGCAGTTTACTGCATTAGATATCCTATCATCCCGGATTGGTGAAACCCGATTTGTCAATCTATTGATTAAAACTATTCCTCTTCCGAAAGCTTCCTTTGAAGTTGCCCCGAATTGGTAAAGAGCTGCCCAAATGTAATTTCCGGTTCTTGAAAGGGCAGAAATGCCGTTGCCCGTTAACCCGTTGGTCACATCGAATTTGTACCAGTCGTTTTTCCTATTGAACTTGAAAAGTCCACCAACATTGAATTCCGGCCTTTCTTTTGTTAGGAATTCATCAACCCCGATCCAAACGTTTTTTCCCTCGAACTCGATTGTAGATATTGAAACTTGTTCGCCTTCGCCGTTAAAGTAATTCAGCTTATTGTCATAAAATTGTCTCGAAGTAGAGTTATTAAGATTTTTACTTTTGTCGTACTTATCCAATCCGGCTTCAGTTCCAAACCAAACTAAGCTGTCACCATCTACGGCAATTGTTTTGATAGTATTCGTTTTTTCGTTTCCGTGAACTGTAAGGTCGTAATCGTAAAATCTTCTTCGTTTCAAATCGTACTTGGAAAGATATTTGAACCTTCCAATCCAAAGGACATCCTCGTATTTATCGTATGCGAGCGATCGGATCCAGTTGCTCAACTGTCCGCCCAAACCGAATTTTCTTTTGGTCCAGTAATTTCTTCTCTTGTCATAGATAAATAATCCGTCTGTAGAACCTGCCCACACAAATTGACTGTTCGCTTGTATGCAGTAGAAAATATCTTGATCAAGATTATTACTTGCGCTTGAAAAATTTTCAAACTTATCTGTTTTGGGAAAATATTTATAGATTCCTCTGCCGTTTGTAGCTATCCAAATCGACTGACCGTCGCTGCAGATGCCGGTTACTGAAACGCCTGTGAGATAAGTTTTAACAAACCCATCCGTCTGTGCATATAAAAAAACCGGCAGCACCGTTAATATTAAAATGGGGATTAATCTTTTCATCTGTAGAAAAGAATTTAATGATCAATAACTTTCTTTTTCGGTTGGGAATTTTCCGTTCTTGACATCATCTATATATTTTTTAACTGCCGAGTCAATCTCGTCGGCAAGATGAGCATAGTGCCGTACAAACCTTGGGTGAAAATCTACATTCAATCCAAGCATATCCGGCGTTACAAGAATTTGTCCGTCGCAGTAAGTTCCGCCGCCAATACTGATGGTAGGAATTTTCAATTTTTCCGAAATCGTTTTGGCAAGTTTAGCCGGGATTTTTTCAATAACTACAGCGAAAGCCCCTGCTTGTTCAATTGCAAGTGCATCTTCTAAAATTGTTTTTGCTTCGTCTTCGGTTTTTCCCCGCGCTTCATAACTTCCGTAAGAGTGAATACTCTGCGGCATTAATCCGACATGACCCATAACAGGAATACCGATTCCGGTAATTTTCTTAACCGTTTCAGCCATTCGAATTCCGCCTTCAAGCTTTACGGCTCCTGCATGAGTTTCTTTCATAATTCTGCCTGCGTTGCGGAATGCTTCATCCTGGTTTGTCTGGTAAGACATAAACGGCATGTCTACTACAACCATTGCTCTTTCAACACCTTTTGCAACTGCTTTTGTATGATAAATCATCTCATCCATTGTTACCGGAAGCGTAGTATCGTTACCTTGAAATACGTTGCCGAGTGAATCACCAACCAAAATTATTTCGATGCCGGCTTTATCCAAAATTTTTGCCGTAATAAAATCGTATGCTGTAAGTGCGGCAATCTTAATCTTTTGCTCTTTTAAAACCTGTAAAGATTTTGTGGTGATCTTCTTGAATTCTTTATATGTACTCATTTTTTAATAAGCCTTCAATGACTCGATAAAATTTATTTCAAACACAGTTTCAAAACCTTCGATCAAACATTCAGATAGTTTTTCGTAATCAACCGGTTCACCGAGTATAGAGCCGATTTCTGTTGTTCTGTTATCAAGTTCTATTTTCAATTCCTCTTTCTGTTCTGCACCGCAATTTAAGTAATCCGGCAATCTTTTGTGGTATTGTCCGCAAAGAATTGATCCGTGCTGGAGAATTGCGTTATTCAATTTTCTTTGTGCGCTCCCGATCAGTTTTTTACCGTTGAATTT
>CAZRIQ010000442.1:0-2526 GCA_964600175.1 uncultured Melioribacter sp.
AATTCATCTTTGTCTGCAGCGTTATAAGTGCCGGTGAAATATCTTGCTTTATCACTACCGGCATAAGCAATATATTCGGAAGCTTTCGCATAATTCTTTGCAGAGCTGAAGTTAAACAATGTGTTCAACGAATTTTTAATTTGGTTTTCAACCTGTCCAAAAGTAAGACTGGTTAAGAAAATTGTTGAAACAATAAAAAACATCACACGTGTTGTTTTCATGACATTCCTCGTGTTGTTTTTCTTTTTAACAATATGCATATGGTAATGTTTCATAACACAGGGTAATATAATACTGATGTGATTAATATCAATATGTAAAATGTTTTATTTTTTCGCCTTTACTTCCGATTTTCGACATTGCCTCTATTCCAATTTGGAGATGAAGGTCTGTAAATTTAGAAGTAACGACCTTATCGGATTTTTCCGTTTTTATTCCTTCTGGAATCATGGGTAAATCGGATACTAAAAGTAAAGCACCTCTTGCTATTTGGTTGGCATATCCAACTATGAATATGGTTGCGGTTTCCATATCTATACCGATAGCACCAAGGTTTCTTAAATAATTTTTAAAGTCGTCATCCCATTCCCATAATCGTCTATTGGTTGTGTAGACGACGCCTGTTCTGTATTCGAGTTTGTGAGAAACTATTTTGTCTGAAACGAACTTATGTAGCTTGAATGAGGGGAGTGCCGGTACTTCAGGAGGTAAATAATCATTACCTGTTCCTTCTCCTCTAATAGCTGCGTTTGGCAGGATGAAATGACCTATTTCTGATGAGGCTTTCAATCCTCCACATTTGCCGAGAAACAAAACACCTTTAGGGTTTCTCGCAATGAGAATATCCATTATAGTTGCAGCATTTGCCGAGCCGATTCCGAAATTGATTATACTGAGTCCGTCTTTATTTGTAGCGGTTTGCATCGGCTTCCCGATTCCCTTGATTTCACAATTAAAAGTTTCAGCAAACTTTGTAACGTAGTTGTTAAAGTTTGTAAGCAGCATATAGTCGCCAAACTCATCTATTTTAGTTCCCGTATATCTCGGCAGCCAGTTTTTTGCTATTTCAAACTTAGTCTTCATGCTTATCTAAAATTTATTTTATCGAAGTGTTTAGTGATCTTTGTTGTCTGTAAGCTGAATTTGGAATCGATCCAAATTGTAATTGTCCCGAATAAATAACCTATTATGATTCCGATTATTGCACCTCCCAAGATATCGGAGGGATAATGAACACCCACATAAGGACGTGATAATGCTATTAAAAATGCTGAGCTGAATAAAATCCATTTAAGCTTCGGGTAGATTTTATAAATGAACATAGCAACGGCAAAATTGTTAACGGCATGCGAAGACGGAAATGAATAAGATCCTGTACAAGTAACGAGGATGTTGACATCCGGCAGAGCATTACAAGGTCTAATTCTTTGGACAAGGTTTTTTATAAAGAAGCTGCTTAGTTGATCGGAGAAAGTTATCTGAAAAAGTAAAATTACAGCTGCAATTTTTCCTATTCTTCCACCTTTGAAAAATAATATGAGCCACAAAATTAAATATGCTATATACCAATGTTTTACCTCGGTAATAAAAGGGAAGAATTTATCGAATACCGGATTAGATAAAGTGTGATTAATGAAGTAAAATATTTGAACATCAATATTATAAAGGAATTCGACCATCAAATCTTTTGATTATTGTTATAAAAATGGTTATTTATTCATGTGAAATTTGCCAGACGAAAAATTGAGTTTTTTTTATAAATTGAACCCCTGTAATATACACTTATGCAAAGATAGGCATTTTTCCCAAGTTCAATACAAAAATTAGCAGAGCGAATTGGCTACTAAAACAGAATTCAGAAATACTATAGAAATTAAGAAGAAAGCTTTTCTAGAGGAAGAAAGCCGCAAGCAGCTTATCGGACCTTTTCAAAGTTTAGCAAAATTTATTGCAATAGCAGGCATCATAGCACTCATTTTTGAAGTTAGATACTTTGCTGATTTTTCCTACCAGGTTTATATTTCTAGAGTTTCTTCTATTGTAATTGCATTTAGTCTTCTTCTACTTTCGAATACAAAATACGGAAGGAAACACCCTGTTATTCTTATACATGTTCTTTTACTTACAATAATTTCGACGTTTGGCGTTATAATTTATCTCTATCCCAAAACAATTGTTTTCAATTCCCAGATTATCGGGCTAATCATTTTTACTGCCGCGTTGTTTTTGAGCTGGGATGTCAAAAACCAGATTATAGTAGCAATGTATTACAACTTGGTTTTTGCGATGTCAATTATATTCAACAACAAGAATGTGTATATACTGCCGAATATGATAGAGTCCGTCATGCTTGTTTTAATAATAAGTGTGATGGCAATAGTTGCAAGCTATATCAATTTCAAATTAAGAGAGGAAGCGGTTTCAAAAGGCTTTGAGATAGCTATTTCGGAAAAGAAGTTCAGGAATATTTTTGAAAGTTCCGCTGAAGGAATTTTTCAAGTTACACCCGTCGGTAAAATTTTAACT
>CAZRIQ010000443.1:0-2513 GCA_964600175.1 uncultured Melioribacter sp.
ATTGGCATCATGGCTCATATTGATGCCGGTAAAACGACTACGACCGAAAGAATTCTTTATTATACCGGTAAAGTTCATAGGATTGGTGAAGTCCATGATGGTGCTGCAACTATGGATTGGATGGAGCAGGAAAAAGAACGTGGTATTACAATTACCAGTGCAGCCACAACAACATTATGGAGAGATCACCAGATCAATATTATTGATACTCCCGGTCACGTTGATTTTACCGCTGAAGTGGAAAGATCATTGAGAGTTTTAGACGGAGCTATTGCTTTGTTTTGTGCTGTCGGTGGTGTTGAACCTCAATCTGAAACTGTTTGGCGTCAAGCCGATAAATACGGGGTGCCGAGAATAGCATTTGTAAATAAGATGGATAGAATCGGTGCAGATTTTTACAATGCCGTTCAAATGATGAAAGAAAAGCTGGGAGCTAATGCAGTTCCAATTACATTACCGATAGGCGAAGGCGATTTGTTTGCAGGTGTTATTGATCTTATGTCGATGAAAGCACGTATGTATCATGAAGAAACTTTTGGTGCTACATTTGAAGACAAAGAAATTCCGGCCGACCTGTTGCCGACTGCAAATAAGTATAGAACTCTAATGCTGGAAGCTGTTTCGGATGTCGATGATACGCTTCTTGAGAAATATCTTGAGGGAAAAGAAATACACGAAGAAGAAGTAAAAGATGTTTTGAGAACTGCTACAATAGAATTAAAAATAGTTCCGGTTCTTTGTGGGTCTTCTTTTAAGAATAAAGGTGTGCAGAAACTGCTCGATTCCGTAGTTGATTTCTTACCGTCTCCCTTCGATTTGGGCGATCTTCATGCGCATCATATTCATAAGAACGACAATGTTACAAGAAAGATTGATCCGAAAGAAAAATTTACTGCGCTGGCATTTAAAATAATGACCGATTCTTATGTTGGTAAATTAACATTTATCAGAGTCTATACCGGTACGTTGAAAGCCGGGTCATATATTTTTAATTCTGTTTCCGATAAAAAAGAAAGAGTCGGTAGAGTTCTTCAAATGCATGCTAATTATAGAGAAGATTTGGAAGAAATCAGGCTGGGTGATATTGCTGCCATAGTTGGTCTGAAACATACAAGAACGGGTGATACTCTTTGTACCGAAGACGATGCGATTATTCTTGAAAGAATGGCTTTCCCTCAACCTGTTATTCAAATTGCAATTGAACCGAAGACTAAAGCCGATCAGGATAAATTATCGGATGCCCTTGTAAAACTATCCGATGAAGATCCGACGTTTAAAGTAAAGGTCGATAACGAAACGGGACAAACGCTAATCAGCGGAATGGGCGAACTTCACCTTGAAATTTTAGTTGATAGGATGAAAAGAGAATTCAAGGTTGAAGCGAATGTAGGTAAACCTCAGGTTGCTTATAGAGAAACAATTACAAAATCTGTTCAAGCTGAAGGGAAATTTATCAAACAAAGCGGCGGCAGAGGAAAATACGGTCACGTTTGGGTTGAACTTTCACCAAACGAGCCCGGAAAAGGTTTTGAATTTGAGAATGCAATTGTCGGCGGTGCCGTTCCTAAAGAATATATAAATCCTGTTGTTAACGGAATTCAAGATGCGATGAGAAACGGTGTATTGGCAGGTTACCCGGTTGTTGATATAAAAGCAAAATTGTATGATGGTTCTTATCATGATGTAGACTCGGATGAGATTTCGTTTAAAGTTGCCGGTTCTATTGCATTTAAGAACGGTGCAATAAAAGCCGGTCCCGTTATTCTCGAACCGATGATGAGTGTTGAAGTTACGACGCCGGAAGAGTATTTGGGAGATGTAATGGGCGACTTGAACTCACGTCGTGGAAAAATTGAAGGATTTAATTCAAGAAGGGATGCTCAGGTTATTAAAGCAATGGTTCCTTTGGCTGAAATGTTCGGTTATGCAACAATATTAAGATCGATGACGCAAGGCCGTGCGATCTATACAATGCAATTTTCACACTATTCCGAGGTACCGAAATCGGTTGCCGAAGAAATTACGGAAAAATCACAAGTTAAAAAATCAGTAGAAACAGTATAGCATAAACAAATAATCAATTAGATAATAAAGTACAAGGAGTTATTCGATGGCAAAGGAAAAATTTGATCGTAGTAAACCTCACGTTAATATTGGTACTATCGGACACGTTGACCATGGTAAAACTACCTTGACTGCTGCCATCACCATGGCCTTAGCGGAAAAGGGATTATCCCAAATTAGAACGTTCGATAGTATTGACAACGCTCCTGAAGAAAGAGAAAGAGGTATTACAATTGCAACTGCTCACGTTGAATATTCAACTGAGAACAGACACTACGCACACGTTGACTGTCCCGGTCACGCAGATTATGTTAAAAACATGATCACCGGTGCTGCACAGATGGACGGTGCTATTCTCGTTGTAGCTGCTACCGACGGACCTATGCCCCAAACAAGGGAACATATTCTATTGGCACGTCAAGTAGGTGTACCAAGAATAGTTGTTTTTG
>CAZRIQ010000444.1:0-2508 GCA_964600175.1 uncultured Melioribacter sp.
TTAACGATGTCGGCATGACGGATAAAGGAGTTCAAACATTGCGCTATCGGCAGAACGGATAAAAAATTTCTTCCGAAAGTCCCCCACTCATCAAATGAAATATAGATTTGGTTTTCAAGATTGTTCATTGATCTGACTGCATCAATTACATCAGCAGTTACTCTGATTTTTTCTTCAAAATCCATGGCACTCTGTCCCATATAAGTATAATAGTCAGGAGAATTTTCCCAGTAGCGGTGAATGGAAATATAATCTATCATATCTCCGAATCCTGTAAGCACTTTCCGGTTCCATTCAACCCATTTACCAGCACTCTCGTAGTAAGATGAACCGGAAGCTACAAATTGAATAGAGTGGTCTGCCTGCCTCATTGCTTTTACGGCTTCTCTTGCAATCTTTACATAATCATCGGCATTTTTGAAACCCAGTTCCCATGGTGAACCGTCAACTTCATTGCCGAGATCCCATATTTTGATGTCATATGGTTTTTCATGCCCGTTCTTTGCACGTAAATCGGAATAGTATGTACCTTTTTTATAGTTGCAGTATTCTACCCAGTAAACTGCATCCATTATAGTAGCAAGACCAAGATTTACACAGATGATATTTTCACTTCCAATGGACCTGTTTAAAGCTATCCACTCATCAGTACCTACATGATTATTATCGACTCCGCCCCAGGCAAGGTTTATGCGTGCAGGGCGCTGATCCTTGGGTCCGATCCCGTCCTGCCAGTTATAACCCATAACAAAATTTCCTCCCGGCCAGCGCATGTTGGTTATTTTTAGTTCTTTCATCGCGTCAATATAATCTTTTCTGAATCCGTTCTTGTCTGCAAGCGGAGAGGATGGATCATATAAATTTCCATAAAGAGTATTGAAACTTACTGTATCTGGTAAACCCATCCTCCTTCCGTTAAAGTGGATAGGTTCCATAAATACACCGTAAATCTTAGGATCAATCTCTCCTACTTCTCTTGTAACATCAATTTTGATTTTTGCCGTTTGAGCAAATACCGAAAAAGAAAAAACAAGTGATAAAACAAATAGTATCTTTTTCATGACAGTCCAATCCCTTGTTAGTGATTAGATATTTAATTATTAGTTCTAAAGTAACATGTTTAAAATCTTAGACAATCTGTAACAAATTATCGTTTAGAAACTTTATTATTTACAATCACTTAAAACTTATCCAATCTATTTCAACATCGTTATCATTTTTTAATTGAACGATCAGGTTATGAAGTCCCGGTTCATATTTCGTTAAAGATGAATTAACAGTATTCCATTCATCACTTTTGGGAATTTCTACCCGTGCAATTACGGGACCGTCCGCTTTATCTAATCGTATTTGTAATGTGCCTCCGGTCTTTGACATAGCTCTAATATTCACAGATTTAAATTTATTGTTTCCAAAATCAACGCTATTGTATTGTATCCATGCATTCGCAGCATCCAGTATTGTTTTCCATCCTCCGAATGTGTTGAGAGTATCAAGGAAAGCTATTGATGCACCTTCATTGCTTTTGAGACTATATCTGTCAATCTGTATTTTTTGGGAAGCATCCGTTATCCCTACACCACGTAATGTGGGAATTACTTCTTTAATTGTACCATCTTCGTTGAAGAACAAACTATCAATTCTAACGGATCTGTTTTTATCAAAATGAGGGGACAAATCATTACTATGATAGAAAAGGTACCATTGATTTTTATAGTTAACAATTGAGTGGTGGTTTGTCCAGCATTCCAGTCTTTGATCCATAATTACACCGGTAACTTTGAATGGACCCATTGGATTATCACCGATTGCATATTCGAGCCTTTCGGTTGAATCCTGTACGTGCGGGTAAGTAAAATAATACAGTCCCTTTCTCTCAAACATAAAAGGACCTTCTTTAAGTCCTTTATTTGGAAGTCCTTCAATCGTTTTTGGTTTATCCTCGATCTCGATCATATTGTCTTTTAGCTTGGCGATAGCAAATCTTCCCATTGCTGTAATTATATAAGCCTGTCCGTCTTTATCTATAAATATATTTGGATCAATTCCGCCTATGCCCGCAATCGGTTTCGGCTCGGGCTTAAAAGGACCATACGGTTTATCCGATACTGCGACACCGATTCCTCCGCGTATACTTTTATCTTTTGCGCGTGCGGGGAAATAGAAATAATATTTTCCATTCCTATACATGCAGTCCGGCGCCCACATACTATAAGATGTAGAATCTACCCAGGGAACATTATATTGACTAACAATAACGCCGTGGTCAGTCCAGTCTGTGAGGTTTGACGACGAGAATACATGATAGTCTTCCATACAAAACCAGCCAATGCGTCCCCTTGTTTCATTTGCTAGAATATCGTGGGAAGGATAAAGATAAATTTTACCTTCAAATACTCTGTTTGTTGATCTTCAATCTTCTAAACAAATTGCCGAAGGTATTGTTAAACTTCAAAAAGATGAAAAACATAATACAGATATTGTTAGAGAAGGTCAACAACATATTTC
>CAZRIQ010000445.1:0-2507 GCA_964600175.1 uncultured Melioribacter sp.
TCTTGGCTGTTGGGGGATGAGTTTACCGAAAATTTAAAAATGTTTGAACCAAACGACCCGGTGAAGTATGATTTTGCAATTTGCCATATTGGGTTTAGGAAAATGAATTTCTAAATACGAAGTAAGAAGCATAAGTAACAAATAATAGTTATAGACAACTCAATTTTATCACTGAAAATATCAATATTTTCTTCGACATTCACATTTCAAACTTCGCACTTTTCCATTTGCTCTGATTGTATTTCATCTTTATATTAGTCAAACGATTATAATGCAGTTCTTAATTTTATTTCTCATCTAATAGGAGAAACTTATGGCGGATCAACAAAAATTTGTTCCTTTTGTATCATCCGAGACAAACATGGCGGAATTCACTATCCGTGCATTAATCATAGGTCTCATCTTAGCCGTAATTTTAGGCGCAGCAAACGCTTATTTGGGTTTGAAAGCAGGTATGACGATTGCTGCAACATATCCTGCCGCAGTTATAGGTATGGCAATCATAAAATTATTTAAAGGTTCCGTATTGGAAGAGAACTTCGCACGTACGGTCGGTTCAATTGGTGAATCGATTGCAGCCGGTGCTATTTTTACCATACCTGCATTTTTTATAGCGGGGATATGGGTGCCGTTTTTTACTCCCGGCAATTATATGATATCTGCTGCAATAATGTTTGCCGGCGGTGTTCTCGGTATTATGTTCGTTGCATTGTTGAGAAGGGTAATGGTTGAAGATGCCGAACTGCCTTTTCCGGAATCAGTAGCTGCTGCGGAAATTCATAAAGCCGGACGTAGCGGCGGAACAGGTTCAAAATATTTGTTCGGCGCTATGGGAATCGGCGCATTAATACAAGCGCTGGGACAATTTAAATTGTTTGCTACTTCGGCAGATAAATTAATTTCTCTAAGTAAAGGCAGTATCTTATTTCGTTCGCCGGATGTTAGCCCTGCATATATGGGTGTCGGGTATATCATTGGTCCTCGTTTAGCTGCATTGAATTTTAGCGGCGGTGTACTTGCATGGGGATTGCTCGCACCGGTTATTGCTTACTTTAAGTTTGGGAACACTCCAATGTTAGGTATGGATATGCAGGGAACAATTGTTCAAGTATGGAAAGATTACGTAAGACCAATTGCAATAGGAGGAATGCTTGTTGGTGCTGCGTATACACTCTGGAGAATGAGAAAAAGTTTAGCTACCGGTATTGCAAGATCCATCAGTGATGCTAAAAAAGCTGCCATGGGTGAGGAGGCTGAAATTAGAACGGAAAAAGATATTCCTTTTAAATGGATCATGATTGGGATATTTCTTGTTTCAATAGCAACGTTTTTTATTTACAACTATTTCTCGCATGATGTTTTTGCTGCATTAGTTGCAACAGTAGTTATGATTATTGCCGGATTTTTCTTCGCTGCAGTATCCGGTTACCTTGTTGGAATTATCGGTTCAAGCAACAATCCCGTCAGTGGCTTAACACTTTCTACTTTGGTTGTAGCTGCACTGTTGATGGTTGCATTAGGTATGAAAGGTGTTGACGGTGTTGCCGCAGTTTTGGGGGTAGCTGCAGTTGTTTGCGTTGCAGCGGCAGTTGCCGGGGAAATGTTACAGGATTTGAAAGCGGGGCATATTCTCGGCGGTACTCCTTGGAAAATGCAGATTGGCGATATTCTCGGAGTTCTTATTTCGGCATCGGTTATGTTTATTCCGTTATTCATTTTGCATGAAGGAAATATAAAAGCCGGCGGTGTAGGATTTGGCGGTGAACAGTTACCCGCACCTCAAGCAAGTTTGATGGCAATTTTGGCTAAAGGAATTGTTGAGGGTCAGATGGAGTGGGTTCTTATATTAGTCGGTATGTTGATGGGTGTCGGTTTTATAATGATGGATGTAAAAAGTCCGATGCTTGTTTCCGTTGGAATGTATCTACCTCTTGGTACTACGTTCGCAATATTTGTCGGCGGTTTGATTAAAGGTATTGTAGATAGAATAGGCGCAAAAAGACAATTCAACGAAGCACAAAAATCGCGGGTTGAAAATACGGGAATATTACTTGCAGCCGGTTTAATTGCCGGGGAGGCGTTAATCGGACTGCTCTTTGCGGCGTTTGCGTTCTGGGATATAAAACTTTTCAGTTTCTTTGAAGAACCGACTTTCTGGATTAGTATACTTGTATTTGCATTTATTGCTTGGTATTTAATTCGAATTCCGGTTAAGCATGCAGGCAGTCCTGATGAACCTGCTGCTCCTCATGTTTCTATGTAATATTTCAATTTTAATGTCCCGGTATTAAGCCGGGACATTAGATTTAGGAAAGACAGATGCCGTTAAATTTTTTAGAACGCAGACAAATATTAAAAGGAAAAAACGCTTTAGAACTTACACCGGTAAGACTGCATTCGTATAAGACCGATCAGCAATCGCAAGTAACCATACTCATACCAAAGTTTAAAAAAAAATTTGCCATCAAATATGTTGTGCCGTTATTGAAATCAGCGGATATAAAATT
>CAZRIQ010000446.1:0-2506 GCA_964600175.1 uncultured Melioribacter sp.
CCTCTCTTCCGGAGATCATCGAAGAACTGCGGCACTTCATGTCTAAGCAGGAACCAATTATTATTGATATTCCAGCGGGAGATGTTGCCATTGTTTTTTACAAAGACTCATCCCTTGCTAAAAATACTATCATCAAAAAAATTTCCCTGGAAGAAGCTGTAAATAATCCGGAAACCCTTTCAAAGATGTTCGCCCGGCTGCCGTAAAAAAAATACCCTGGATACAAAAAACGATTATAGGCAGCTCTAAAAACTATCATTTTAATTTGAATGAAGTTTTTAGAGATGCCTGCCTAAATAATTAGGCTTAAGAACGAATAATTTCTTTTAATAAAGATAATTATGGGAATTATTCATTCTTCACTGGGGATCGAATCCTCTAAAAACAGTAGTTTTTAGAGGTCCCCTTATATAAATTCAACTATTTTAGCTCATCAATCTATTATAAAAGTAATTTTATATACCTTATATCAATAAATGAGATTGAAAAACATCAATGTAAGACCAATATCGAAAATCCTGCAATTTAATTATACTGACAATTTTTTAAATTGTCAGTATTTCCAATTGTAGTAAGTTTGTCATTTCCTTTTACCATAAGTAATTAAGGAGACTTATCGCCTGCCGGGAAATGACAAACTATAAACAGTTGAGTATATTATGAAACAAGTTCTTAAGGAAGGCCGATGACTAACGCCGCCCTGCTTCTTACAGACCCGTCTTTTCACCTGCGATTGCGTGTGCTGACACAAATTTTTCATAAGCCCCGGGAGGATAATGAAGTCCGGGAACTTCAACTCCTTTGTAAGGAGGATTATCTGAGCAGGGATATTATAACCGCCCAATTAAAAAATGGTTCCTGGAAGGGAACTACAGTCCGGAATGTTGGAGAGGCGGATGGTACAGGAGTGACTGCCCGGGTTGTTAAACGCCTTGGCTTCCTCGGATTTCCCCCAGATCACCCGTCAATTAAAAAAGCTATCGCCTATATTTTTACCCGACAAAATAAATCAGGCTCATGGTCTCCGGGAAAAACAAAAACCGGGGATGAGATTTCGGCCGAGGCAACTATTATTTATACCGCGTTAATCCTTCAGGGTATTGCCCTGGCCGGACATGGGGAAACCAGGGAAGCCCAAATTGCATATGACTGGCTTATCGGCTTTCGTCTTCCCGATGGAGCATGGCCTGCCGGTATGGTGGAAGGCAATTATCGGGGAGTTGCCGGATACAGAAGACTCCCCCATTCCAAATTGGGCTGCCGTTCCACAACCACTGCCATAACAGCGGCCCTCGCGTATCATCCCATTTTAAGAAAAAGTGAAATGGCCGGGGGTGCCCTTGATTTAATCCTTGCCGCGGAACTAAAAGAAGCCGGTTCGGTCGGCTTTGAGGCTGCACGAACCCTTGGATTTGAACAGCCACGGGGACTCCTGACCCACTATGTCAATTATGACTGCGCGTTTATACTTGATCTTTGTACCCGGATCGGAATCGGCAAGACCGATGAACGGGTAGCAGATATCATCAACTTTCTCCTTGCTCAGCAGGGACCTTATGGTTTGTGGGAGTATGCACCCAATCCGGCTGCAACCCGGTGGGTTACCTTTGATATTCTTTGTTCACTTGCAGGAATTGATAGTAAAACCACCTGGAGTAGTATGATACCGCGCTCCAAATTCCAAAAGTATCCGAAAAAGCAGAAACGATATTAATATTGTTGATAAATTTCTAATAAAACAGTAAAGTACATAGAGCCAATGGAAATTCTTAAAACACAACTTACCTTGTTCATTCTTCTCTCTCTCGGTTTTATAGGAAGGAAATTAGGTCTCTTTAATGATAAAAGCAAAAAGGTTGTTGCAAATCTGCTCTATTATTTTTTACTGCCTTCCTTGTTTATTACACAAATATCTAAAATAAGGTTGATGGATATACATCCTCCTATTATCTTTGGTTCTCTTCTGCCGATTGTTGCTATCATGCTTATATTACTTATTCTGAAATTGGTTTCCATAATTTCCCGGGATACCTACATAGTGTTAAACTTGAGTATCTGTTTTGGAAGCAATGCGTTTTTTGGTATCCCCTTTTTTACTAATTTATATGGGTCGGAAGGTCAGATTTTCTCAGTAATGACTGCAACTGTTTTGGGCATATTCGGAATTGTATGCACAACATTTTTTTTTGAATTTTCGAGTCCGAAGAAGAATATCCGGGCAAGCATTCTAAAAATTATTAAAAACCCGATCCTTCTTTCTATCATGATTGGCATTGTATTTTCTCTTTTTAGGATCAGACTCCCTATTATAGAGAATCCCCTGACAATGCTTGCTCAGGCTTCGGGAAGCCTTTCCATAATGATTCTCGGAATGTTTCTGTACGATAATATTAACCGTGCATCTTTGAAAAAAGCTCTTCTTTTCGGATTGTTCCGGTTCTTCACCTTACCGTTAATTACCATTCTAATAATATTTATCTTTTTTAAATCCCCCGGATCGACAAGC
>CAZRIQ010000447.1:0-2505 GCA_964600175.1 uncultured Melioribacter sp.
CCGAGAGCCGCACATTATTTCCGGCTTGAAGTCCGGCAACATCTTTAAAAACACAGCTTATTCGAAACGTACTTCTGAATAATTGTTGCCCCTCGCCGATATAGTATATTCCAACGATGAATACAGCAATACCAAGGGAAATAAAAATTCCCAGTCTGATTTTATTAGATATACTTTTTTTCATTTAAGCTTCTCATATAATTTGTCTTACGTATTATTCAAAAAATGATCGTATCCATGAATCTGTCGAATGCTCGAGATCGGTAAATGACCCTTCGGCGTCGCACACTCCCTCTTTAATCACTATGATTCGATTTGCCGTCCGCCTTGCACATTCAATATCATGTGTAATGATGACGGAAGATGTATTATATTTTTTTTGCACTTCCAATATTAAGCTGCTAATTTCTTTTGATGTTATCGGATCAAGTCCGGTTGTAGGTTCATCATAAAGCATTATCTCCGGTTTTAAGATCAACGTTCTCGCTAAACCTAACCTTTTGCGCATACCGCCGGAAAGTTCCGAGGGCATCATATCAATTGCTTCTGCCAACCCAACTGTTTGTAATGCTTCCTTTATTAGTGAGTTCAATTTTTCTTTGGGTATTGAACGTAATTGTCTTCTAAGCGGGAATTCAAGATTTTCTCTCACAGTCATGGAATCGTAAAGAGCGCTTCCTTGAAAAAGGAACCCAATTTTTTTACGTATTTCAATTACGTCCCTTTCCTCGAGCTCCGAAATATTTTTTCCAAATATTATAAGCTTACCTTCATCATAATCAACCAATCCCACAATACATTTTATGAGCACTGATTTTCCTGTTCCGGATTTTCCAAGTATAACCAGGTTTTCTCCTTTATTAATAATCAAGTCGATACCACGCAGCACATGATTATTACCAAAAGATTTTTTTAGATGCCCCATTTCAATTACAACATGACCGTTTTGCTTAATATCATGTTCAGTGATTATTGAGGTTTCAGTTGCTGCCATTTTTCTCATCTTATTTTTTAGTATTGGAACAAACTTGTAATTTGTACAGCTACCATATCTATTATGAAAACCATTAACGATGCGAATACTACGGCTGAATTAGCCGCTTTTCCAACTCCCTCAGTTCCTTTATTTGAATTATATCCTTTATAACTTCCAATTAGTCCAATTGCAAATCCGAAGAAAAAAGTTTTGATGACAGCAGGAAAGACGTCATTAAATTCCAGACTTTGAATTACCTGCGACATAAACAAGTACGCGCTTACATTTCCTTTTAAGTTAACGCCTACAAAAGAGCCAAACAGACCGATGGCATCTGCAAAAACCACTAAAACCGGAAGCATCAATGTTGTGGAAAGTATTCTTGTAACAACAAGATACTTGAACGGATTGGTGTCGGAAACTTGCATCGCATCAATCTGTTCGGTTACATTCATTGATGCCAGCTCTGCCCCGATTCCCGATCCGACTTTGCCGGCAAAGATTAGCGCTGTTACGACAGGACCAATTTCGCGTATAATTGAAACTGCGACCATTGCAGGCAGCCACGATTCTGCTCCAAACTTCGCCAATGTAGGTCTTGACTGAATTGTGAGTACTAGCCCAATGATAAAACCTGTAATTGCTACTAATGGAAGAGATTTGTAACCGATCAGAAAAGATTGTTTTGTCAATTCGTTAAATTCATAAGGCGGTTTAAACGCTTCTTTGAAAAAACGAAAAGTAAAAATTGCAAGTGAAGCTACTTCCAAAAAGAATTTTTTAAATACGGATTCAGAAATAGTCTCAGAAAGATTTTCATTTTTGATTTCCGCTGCCTGATTTTCATTAAGTGACTGATGCAAATTTATTTTTTCCATTATGAATTAGATTAAGATTCTTTTATTAGTTAACAACCATATTTTTCATGATTCAGTAAATGAAAGTAACAAGACTCCAACATTCGAGTGAGTAACTGCTTCTTTATAAGATTAGATAACAAATTCCACCTCAAATGTTTTCGTGAAATTGAAGATATTACTAATCAATAGGAATTAAGCCATTCAAAAAAAATCAGATCCGGACTTGAGAATTTCACAACTCATTCATTATTACTAGCCGGTTTTGAAATGTTATATTCTGTCAAATCAAAACCGGTTATTAATTTTTCCAATTATACGTTCCGATTATTTTTTACCCCTGCCGTTATCGCGCTTATCTCGATTATTCTTTCGGTTGTTCCCTTTATTTTTATCATTGTTATTGCGGTCATTTCTTTTCTTCATACTCTTGTTATTGCCGTTATCGTGTTTTTGCTGCTGTAACCATTTGTTATGCTCGGGATGGTATTTGTTCACAAAATATTTTGAATCCCGGCTATCGCGAATTACCTGCTGATCGTGACGACCCTTGTATGAGGAATATTTTTCTCTGTAGTTTTTATGATTTCTCCATGGATAATGTTCATTTACCACAACTTTATAAGAATTATAAAAATCATAATTTCCGAAACGTGAAGGTAAGCGAGAAGA
>CAZRIQ010000448.1:0-2504 GCA_964600175.1 uncultured Melioribacter sp.
TACATGGATTTTCTGACCTATGGGGGAAGTTAGCCCTAACTTGTGAACAGTTTCCTCATTGACGATAACAGCATCCGCTGCATCCGTAGGATATTCGGGTGAAAAATCCCTACCCTCCAGGAGTTTAAGGTTTAACGTATTGAAATAGTCATAACCAACAGCAATAACAGATACAACCAAACCATGTTCGGGATCTTGTCCTTGTTTTGCTACACGCGCTTGGTCCATCGTACCTGTCGGGAAAATATCTTTCGAGGCAACGCTCAAAATTCCGGGATTCTGAAGCAAACGAGTCTTAAAGACATCATAATTTTTGCCAACGTTCTCTTTAATTGGAAGGTAAACGATGTTCTCCTTCTTAAAACCCAGTTCTTTGTTTTTTAGAAAGTGAAGCTGCTGTGATACGACAATGGTGCTCAAAATTAAAATGATTGACAAAGAGAATTGTATAACTACCAATCCCTTGCGCAGAACGGTTCTCTTCGTTCCGGCTTTCAAGCTTCCTTTCAACGCACTGATCGGACTAAATCCTGAAAGGTAAAGAGCCGGATAACTACCGGCCAGCGTAGCGGTGATCAGAATAATTGTCAGCGCACCGAGCAGCACTCTGAAATCCAATATATTAAAAGCCAGTTCTTTTCCTGAAAGCTCATTAAATATCGGCAGAAACAGCTCGACCAAAATCAATGCAATCGCCTGGCTTAGGCAGACCAGCAGAAAAGATTCACTCATATACTGTTTAAAAACCTGCCACCGGTTGGCGCCGATGGTTTTTCGCAGCCCTACTTCTTTTGCCCGTTCGGCAGACCGCGCAGTAGAAAGATTAATAAAGTTGATGCAGGCAATAAACAGAATAAACAGTGCGATGATTGAATAAATATAGATGTACTTTATATCGTGAATGTTTGCATAATCGTTTTCCAAACCCGCTGTTAGGTGAATATCTGTCAGGGGTTGCAGAAATACCTTGATCCTGAGAATGTTCGCCTGCTCATTATTCTTCTTGACAAGTGCTGTCAATTTCCGGTTGACTTCCTGAACATTGGCGTTTTCCCTCAGCTGCAAATAAATCGGCCGGTTAAACATATGCCAAGTAAAACCCTGAGGCCAACCGTGCTCTTCATTCTCATAGCGCGTAAGTAGATTAAATTTGATGTGCGAATTCCGCGGAATGTCTTTGAGCACACCCTTAACGGTGTAAAGTTGCCAGTTGTTCCAGTTCAACACTTTGCCTATAGGATCTTCATCGCCAAAATATTTCTTAGCAGTTTCCTCAGTGATTACCACATCATTGCGATTTGTAAGAACGTCCTTCAATTCGCCTTTAACCAGCGGAAAGCTGAACATGTTCAGGATCTGAGGATCGTATGAAACGATACCTTCCTCATAAAATATCTTGTCGTTGTACTTTATGAGTTCCTTTTTGTCACCCCATGGCTCAAATCTCCCGGCTTCAATAACCTCCGGGATTTCAGCTTTGGCAGCCTGCACTAATGGGGAAGGAAGTTTGGGCATGGTGTGTAGGTTGCCGGATTCATCGGTATACTGCACGAGTACGCGGTAAATTGAATCGGCGTTTTTGTTGAATCTATCAAAGCTTAATTCATCCTGCACCCAAAGTAGAATTAAAATTGCACAGGTCAAACCCATAGCCAATCCTGCGATGTTGATGATCGAGTACGTTTTGTATCTGATCAAATTCCTCAGAGCGGTTTTGAAATAATTTTTTAACATAATTCCCCCTTATGCGTTGAGAGCAGAGCGCTATGCGCATGGCGTTTATTATTCATATCGCAATGCTTCGACAGGATTTGCAATTGCAGTTTTTATTGCTTGGAAGCTTACAGTTGCCAGCGCAATTACTAAAGCAATTCCACCGGCTAAAACAAACATCCACCAGGTCATATTAATCCTGAATGCAAAATCTTCAAGCCATTTGTTCATTAATAAATATGCAACCGGTAATGCTATAATGTTGGATATCAACACCAACACTATAAACTGTTTTGATACCAACATAGTAATGTTGGGTAAAGTAGCGCCGAGAACTTTTCTGATACCGAATTCTTTTGTTCGTTGTTCGGTTGTAAAAGCCGATAAACCGTATAAACCGAGACAAGCAATAAGAATTGCCAATAACGAGAAATAGAAAAATGACTTCTCAAATCTTTCCTCGGACTTGTATTGATTGTTTAACGCTTCATCAAGGAAAAAATATTCAAGCGGAAAATCGGGTGATATTTCCTTCCAAACCGATTCCAAATTTTTGATTACATTTTTAATATCAACGTACTTTGTTGAAGCTACTTTGATTAAACCGTAACCGCCCCAGTCGGTATTTAAAAAAGCCAAAGGTTCGACCTGGGAATACAGCGCCTGAAAATTAAAGTCTTTTACTACACCAACAACATATCCATTGTTTTCACCAAACGCGGTTACCTGGGCGCTGAGCGGATCAGTTAAACCGTATTTTTTTACAAATGCTTCATTTACAATTACATTAT
>CAZRIQ010000449.1:0-2492 GCA_964600175.1 uncultured Melioribacter sp.
TCCTTTTTCATAAGTTTTAAGGCTCATGAGTTCGCCCACTTCCTCAATAGTGACTCTCAAATCAAAATCGATGACCTCCAGCTCGAGTTTGCCGGCTTCGATTTTGGAAAAATCGAGAATGTCGTTGATGACCGTCATCAGGGAGTCGGCGCTCTTTCGAATGGTATCAGTAAACTCACGCTGTTCAACACCAAGATCGGTATCCATCAGCAGACTTGTCATACCGATAACACCATTCATAGGTGTGCGAATCTCATGACTCATATTGGCCAAAAACTCGCTTTTTGCGATACTGGCCGCCTCGGCAGCATCCTTGGCTTTTTGAAGTTCAACCTCGGTCCGCTTACGGTCGGTAATATCCACAGCAGTTCCGGTATATCGCGTTCCTGTGTCTGAAAAAACAGGGGAGGAACGGAGGTGAATCCAGCGCTCGTCGCCTTTTGGAGTAATGATCCTAAAATCTTTTGAAAACGCCTTCAGGTTAGTTAATGTTTGTTCCCATTGTTCATATACGGATTCTCTATCGTCAGGATGCAGATACTCTCTCCAGTCACCCATAAGGCATTCAATGAGAGATAGTCCGAAAATTTCCTGCCAACTTGTGTTGGTATACAGGCATTCGCCCCCTTCATTTGTTTCAAATATTCCAACCGGCAATGTTTCAGAAATCAGGCGAAACCGATGTTCACTCTCATTCTGTTTATCACCCGATTTGGTGGATTCGGCGACCTTCTCTTCCAACTCTTTAACTCGCTGTTCCAATTCTTCATATGAAGGTCTATCATCACTCATATCAATATCTTCTTCCAAAGGCTTATCCTACCTAAATTGAGCGATTTTCAAGTTTGCCGCAGATACAAGAAAGATGTTGCTTCGCTATAATCGCTTATGCGGAATGGCATCTGACGCAGTAGATGCGGTGAAATTGGAAATCCCACAGGGTTTCAAATTCTTGAAATTCAAAATGTCAGAATACCTTAAAAATATTGTTAAATTAACCAGTTCAAAAATTTGAAACGCTCAGCTTGGGTCCTAATCATATGAGAACATCTCAATATCACTAATTATCGTCATTTCCAGCTCAAATCTTTAGTCCGAATTTGTTAAAAAATTAGGCGATTAAGAAACAAAGTAGCTAAAATAGGCTAAAGATTGATGTGTTTCAAAGAACAGATGGAACCAACAGATGATTTGTAGGTCTTTATTCAATTAAGGATAAAAAGATTTTCATTAATTTTCATACAAGATCAGGTATAACTTTCACTGCCCAATAACCATGTAGTTTATTTCATAATTTCAATTCATTCTCACAGTCACCCATTTGCCATCTTTCAATTAAATATCAATTAAATCATTTTGTTATATAGCATTATTCGTCTCAATTTTATTCTGGCATTATATTTGCTCCTTCCTGTATAAAACCTGTATGGGATGGAAAAATATGAGGCTATTGAAAATTCTAACAATTTTATCGGGAAGCATTTTGTTCATGTTTGGGAATGCCTATGCACTGAGTTATTATTGTCGGGTGGATAAATATTCCTTGAACAGTCGTTCGCTTCCTTTTGAAAAAAAGAACCTCAATGATTATTTTAATCCTGAAATCAACAGCATGATTAAAAGCTCTCCTTCCTTGATTACGTCTAACGATACCAATGGACCCAGCGGATTATTTGATAATTTTAACCGTGACTTGATAAATATCCCTAATCAAAATTTACAGACCGGTAATGGTTTCAATGTTAGCGATAAGGTTCGTAACTATTTAATATCTCGACTAACATCCCTGATGATAATAAAGAAATCAGATTCAAAAACCAACTTGATTTGCAATCCAGAATTACTTTTCGATGTTTATCTTCATCGAAAAACTAAGCCTGTTTGGCTTGTTAAAGATGGGTTGAGCAATAAAGCAGAAGTTTTCATAAAGACGATTATTGAAGCAGACCACGAAGGGCTCGATCCCTCAACTTATCATCGAGACGATATTTTGACCTTGCTTTCGGATCTTGAACTCAACAGCGTATTAGGTGCGTTTGAACCTGCTAAATACGCAGAACTCGAACTACTTTTAACAGATGCTTTTTTTTCATACGGATTTCATTTGTCAGAAGGGATGGTAGAACCTAATCCAACTGATTTTGATTGGCACATAAAAAAACCGAAAAAAAATCTGTTAAAGATTCTACAAACATCATTGTATAATGAGAAACTGGAAGATTTGGTTGATCTATTGCAACCGCATCATTCAGGATATTTAAGACTGAAATCGGCATTAATAAAATATAAAAATATAAAAAATTCGAGCGGCTGGCATAAAGTGCCTGTGGGTCCAAAATTGCGCAGAGGCGACACTGAAAAACGTATTATCGCTTTACGTTCACGGCTAATTATCTCCGGAGATCTTGCAGATTCAAAAAACGACAATGAGGCATATTTTGATGAAGCTCTGGAAAATTCGGTCAAAAATTTCCAAGCCAGGAACGGTCTCA
>CAZRIQ010000450.1:0-534 GCA_964600175.1 uncultured Melioribacter sp.
CGTCTATGGATACCTAATATCGCTATATCTGAACAGTGGACAGCACCGCACATATTTAAACAGCACGCTAATGCTATTCTGAGTTTAGCGGGTAATTTCATATCGGTGAAATATTCGATTAATTCATCCATAACGGATTTAACAATACCGGATGCATCAGTAGCAGCCGAATGACAGTGCACCCATCCTTGTGTATGGACGATGCTGGAAATTGAATTACCCATACCGCCAATCGGATGTCCTAAAGCTTTTAAATCTTTAATTAATGGTTCTATTTTAGATTCATCGGTAAGTAAAAATTCTACGTTATGACGGCTTGTAAATCTCAAATATCCGCCACAGTATTTATCGGCGAGATCCGCATAGATGCGTATTTTGTCGATACTGAGGAGTCTGGGCGAACCGGCACGAACAGTATATAATTTTGTGCCGCTCTCGGATACTGTAACCATCACTCCCGGTTTTAAGATCTCATGATATTTCCACTTGCCGTAATTTTCTTTAATAATTGGGGGTAAGAATTTTTCATAATGA
>CAZRIQ010000450.1:544-2478 GCA_964600175.1 uncultured Melioribacter sp.
AGGTGGACCAATATCGGTTAACCTTTTCTTTTTTTCTTCAGCCATTTTTGAATTCCTTATTAAATATTATAAAATTTATAATTGATTAAAGAAAATTACTTTTTCTCTTCTACTTCATCCGATTCTTCTTCAAAATATTCCTCATAGAAGACGTATGGATTCTCTCTCGGATGAGCTACCATTTCAGGAATCGGCTCAACGCCAATAGCCTCTAAGAAATTGCCCATTCCGACTCTTTGAATAAACTCACCAACTCTTTCACGGTTCTTTCCATTTTCTGCCCACACGTCGTGGATTTTTTCAACCAGATCGGTAATTTCCTTATAAGGAGGTTCTAATTTGATAAAAGGAATTAAAACCGAAGAAAGTAATGCACCTTCAACAATCGGAGCCTTGGCACCTATCAGGATACAAGCACCGCGTTCTTTGCCGGGGGATAGTGCTTTCGGCATCGTGTTTATACAATGCATGCATTTTACGCACGACTTGTTGTCAATTTTAATTTCTTTTCCATCCCATTCCATACATTTAGCCGGACAATTATTTACAACATCTCTTTCTATATTTAACCCTGACTTTGCATATTCTGTAACAGCAGCTTTATCTATCTGTATATCATCTTTCCATGTTCCTATAATAGACATGTCTGATCTGGCAATAGAAGCAACACAATCATTCGGACATCCGGACATTTTGAATTTCCATTTATAAGGAAATGGGGGTCTATGCAGTTCATCTTGGTAGTGCATAGTTAAAAAGTAGGTCAATGCCATTGTATCGTAGCAAGCCCATTCGCAGCGTGCCTTTCCGCAACAGCAGCTAGGAGTTCTAACATCCGAACCTGAACCGCCGAGGTCGAATCCTAATTCGGTCAATTCACTAAAAACAGGTTCCAATTCTTCTGTCCTTGTTCCAAGGAAAACTATATCTCCCGTGGAACCGTGCATGTTTGTTAATCCTGAACCATGCTTTTCCCAGATGTCGCATAATTTTCTCAGCACGTCGGAAGTATAAAACCAGCCTGCCGGCTGATTGATACGTAGCGTGTGAAAGTGGGAAACGTTCGGAAACTCTTCCGGCAGATCGGAATATCTCCCGATAACCCCACCGCCGTAACCAAGCACTCCGACAATACCGCCGTGTTTCCAGTGACCGATTCTTTCATTATAGGAACGTTCAAGCTGTCCCAACAAATCATTGGCCATCGGATTTTTCTCGGCTGCGGTTTTGATTTCTTTAACAAAACTAGGCCAAGCACCTTTTTCAAGTTCATCTAATTTTGGTGTCTCTCGTTTTTTGTCAGCCATTTTTACTCCTTTAATTTTTAGATTTGCTTGTCTTATTATTTTATGAATCTATACTTAGTTTCCATTTCATAGGAAATCGAAAAACAAAGTTCACATTATTGTTGAGCCGGGAAGAAAGTCTGACTTACCCAGATTAATATTACTAATAGAATTATGCCTATACCGATACTCCACGCTATAAGTTTTTTTTCAATTGGCTGAAGAGGTTCATATTCCATCTTCTCCAATTCATCGGCTATTTTATTTTCGTCTTCCATGTTATTATCCATTAATATTTTTTTTGCTCAATGCTTTATCGTCGGAGTTATTCAGTTTAAGAATATCAATGAAATAAGCAGCCCGATCCAGATAATAAAACCAAAGAGACATAACAGATAAACTACCGCCAGCTTGCCTATGCCTTCTTCTTTTAGTTTCTTGAAATTGGAAACAACGCCGATAGTGAAGAAGGTAAATGCAAAGAACATTACCCGGAAAGTATTAGCTTCATTAGCTGAAGCAGTTGCGCTCGTTCCGGGGACAACTCCCATGGTCAGACCGAGATTCGCCGATGCCGTAATATCCATTGTCGAGGCGCCCGCGTTGAGCGCGCCGGTTCCGTTCAGGGTCAGGTCGTCCGCGGTGATG
>CAZRIQ010000451.1:0-2475 GCA_964600175.1 uncultured Melioribacter sp.
AAGATTGGATGTTAAACTCTATCGTTAAGGATACGTTTTCTAATCAAGTTTCTAAAAGTATGACCGGCGTCTTGGGCTACTTAATTCCCCGGGGTAAATACTCGCTTGTGGTTTCAGCCAAGGATAAACAAAACGAATCTTTAAGTAAAGTGATTAATGAATTCGTTACACTAACACCGTTTTCAGACAGCTTATATTCAATAAGTGATATTCAGCTTGCAAGTCATGTTAAAAAAGAAGGAGCTGACCCTAAGTCTATCTTCTATAAAAATACGCTTGAAGTTACTCCAAACCCTTCGATATTGTATAGTGCCCAATCCCCCGTATTGTTTTATTATGCGGAGTTATATCATTTATCATTACCGAATCCGGCAGAACAATTTGAACTGGATAGGTTTCTATCGAACAGTTTGGGTAATGTTGTTAATAAACATTCGAAATATGTAAAGCAAAGCCCGGGTTCTGTTATTGATGCAGGAGTTGTTAATCTTTCAAAGTTCCCGTCAGATTCTTATACACTTACCTTAAGCCTGACAGATACTCTTACGAGACAATCTTATATATCTTCTAAGAGATTTTATCTATATAATCCCAATGTAGTTGATAGTAGTGGCAAAAAAGCAGCATCCAATTCGTACATTGCCAGTGAATTTGCAGTTTATACTGCTGACGATTGCAATAGAATGTTCGATGAGATTAAATATATCGCTTCTGAAAAAGAAATTAAATTATATGCGAAAGTTGATTCTCTTAGCGGGAAGAGAGAATTTTTATACAATTTTTGGAAGTCGAGAGACCCCAGTCCGTTCACTCAAAGAAATGAATACAAAGAAGATTATATGAAAAGAGTAGTATATGCAAATGAACATTTTGCAACTGTCAATAGAAAGGGCTACAAAACCGATCGTGGAAGAGTTTACCTAAAATACGGTGCGCCGGATCAGCGCGATTATTATCCCAACGAATCTAATGTTAAACCGTATGAAACGTGGTTTTATAATTCCATTGAAGGAGGCGTCGAGTTTGATTTCGGTGATGAAACCGGATTTAACAACTATTTGCTGCTTAACTCTACGAAGAAAGGTGAGATTCAGGACTCCCGATGGATGCAAAGGTTAACTTCGAATTGATACTTTGATTTTTTTTTTGATATCCAGCACGAATTAAAATTTTCAGACAATGGTAGTCTTGTCGATACCGGCGAGACTACTATTCTTAATCACTCCAAATAAAACATATCCTATTTGATCATTCAAATCAATGAGCTATATTATTTCCTAATTACTTATTTTAATATCGCTTGCTCAGAGCATGTTGGCATGAAGAGCACTTTGCATTATTGAGCGGTAGAAAATTTAGGTTAATCTTAAATGCTGAATAAAGACAAAATTGAGTTTTTTTTCTTCCTACTTTTTTCGAAGTTTTTCGGGGTTTTGGGACTTAGAGGAACAAGAAGATTTGCTAGATTTTTTTCAGCTTTTCTTTTCTATTTTGTTCCTATTAGGAAAGGTGTGGTAATTTCTAATTTGAAAAAAGCTTTCCCGGAATACCCGGATTCAAAAATTTATACAATTGTTAAAAAGAATTATTACAACATTGTACTAACTTTTTTTGAACTGATGTATTTCCCATACATGAAGAAGCAAGAACTATTGGAATTAGTCGAATGCAGGAACCTTGATTTGATGATTCGAAAATATAAAGAAGGTAAAGGCGTTATTTTACTTACCGGGCATTACGGAAGCTGGGAAATTGGAGCTGCATGGATGGGAGTGAAAATCAATACTCCGTTGTATGTAATGGCTAAGCCGCAAAGAAACGAATATGTAACTAAGTGGGTAAATAATGCCCGTGAAAAATTCGGAAATAAAGTAATACCTCTCGGCATCTCGATAAGAGAAATTTATTCGGTTATTAAGAACGGAGGCATAGTTGGTGTCGTTGGAGATCAACGGGGTCCCCAGGACGGATTAAGAGTGAAATATTTTGGAATGGATACTTCCGTCTATCCCGGTACTCCGCAAATTGCACTTAAAACCGGGTGCCCAATTGTGATTTCAATTGTAGTGAGGAAACACGATATGAATTATGAACTTTTTCTTTATGAATTAAACGCGGAAAATTTAACCGGTACCCAGGAAGAAAAAGTTAAGAAAATTTATCAGACGTATTTCGATATGCTTGAAAAACACGTTCGTTTACATCCCGAACAGTGGTTTTGGATGCACAAAATTTGGAAATATTAAAGATGAACCGGAAGATCCTCGTTATACAAACCGCATTTCTGGGTGATGCTATTCTAACTTTGCCGTTGATTCAAAAAATTGCAGAGAAGTTTCCCAACTCGACGATTGATGTTGTTTCAATCCCAGCTACCAAAACAATTTTTGAAAGCAGTCCTTTTGTAAACAAGGTAATTATTCTCGATAAAAGAGGTGAACATAAATATATTTTTAATTTAATTAGATTCGGCAG
>CAZRIQ010000452.1:0-2472 GCA_964600175.1 uncultured Melioribacter sp.
GATTGAAACGGGTATGCGAGGATTAGGCGAAATTGAGCTCCTGTCAAAGTATTCGGAGCCGGATATAGCGGTTGTCACAAATGTTGGAACAGCGCACATTGGCAGGCTGGGAAGTATTGAAAACATTGCCGGGTCATTTATTCAAAAACTGCCTGCAATAAACAAAATGTTGTGGGAAGATGCTGAATCGATTTACAAAGGCGATCCCGCGGCAGAAAACATTGATGAAGTTATACTTGCTTATCCCGGATTTTTAGCAATAACAATTTATCGGATTGCACATGAACTTTATCTTCTCAAAGTCCCGATTATACCGAGAATTCTTACCGAGTATGCGCATGAAAAAACCGGTATTGATATTCATCCCGGGGCAACAATCGGCTCACCGTTTTTTATCGATCACGGTACCGGAATTGTAATAGGTGAAACAACAGTGATCGGGAAGAATGTAAAACTTTACCAGGGAGTTACACTCGGCGCTTTGAGTGTTGATAAAACTCTTTCGCGGACAAAGCGGCATCCTACAATTGAAGACGATGTGATAATTTATTCCCAGGCAGTAATCCTGGGCGGCAGTACTGTAATTGGAAGCAAAAGTATAATAGGCGGTAATGCGTGGATAACACAAAGTATACAACCAAATTCCATAGTCTATAACAAAAGCGAAGTCCGCGTACGCAGCAATACTGAATCTGAAGAAACTATCGATTTCATTATCTAATACGAAAGGAAGGTTAATTATGAAAGCACAAAATATATTGGAAACAATCGGCAACACACCCCACTTAAGAATTAACAAACTCTTCGGCGACAAACACGAAGTCTGGGTAAAGCTGGAAAGGGCAAATCCCGGGGCGAGTATCAAGGACAGAATTGCGTTGTCGATGATTGAAGATGCCGAGAAAAAAGGAGTTCTTAAGAAAGACAGCATCATAGTTGAACCGACATCCGGCAATACCGGGATTGGTTTGGCAATGGTAGCTGCTGTTAAGGGCTACGAATTGATTTTGGTTATGCCGGAATCTATGTCGATTGAAAGAAGAAAAATTATGACGGCTTACGGTGCAAGTCTTGAATTAACTCCGCGCGAAAAAGGAATGAAAGGTGCAATTGAAAAAGCCAATGAGCTTGCAGCGGCAAATCCCAAAGTGTGGATTCCTCAACAGTTTGAAAATCCGGCTAATGTTGAAGCCCATGTAAAAACAACTGCCCAGGAAATTTTGAAAGATTTTCCCGAAGGAATCGATTACTTGATTACAGGTGTCGGTACAGGCGGACATATAACAGGAGTTGCGAAAGTTCTTAAACCGAAATTCCCGAATTTAAAAGTATTTGCAGTTGAACCCGAAGGCTCACCGGTACTTTCAGGCGGACAGCCTGGACCGCACCCGATCCAGGGTTTGGGCGCAGGTTTTATTCCGCAGGTAATGGAAACAGAATTGCTGGACGGCGTTATTACAGTTTCGAAAGAAGAAGCTTTTAACTTTGCACAGCAAGCCGCTAAAAAGGAAGGATTGTTTATTGGTATTTCATCCGGTGCCGCGTTGGCAGCAGTTTCAAAAAAATTAGACGAGATACCAGAGGGCAAAAAAATTCTTGCCTTCAACTACGATACCGGAGAGAGATATCTCTCGGTGGAAGATTTATTCTGAAACACATTCTTACTCTTAATCATATTCTTGCTCTTGTTCCGCAAAATGGAGCAAGAGCAAGTTCAAGGGCAAGAACGGGAACCCAAACTGTTCATGCATCCTTGCATCTTTTCATGCATTCATACAGTTGTTGTTAGATTCCGATATCGCTTGCAGCTTGTTTGATGGTTTCCCATGCGAGTTTGACATGTTTCTCTTCCATTCTTAAACCGGAGATAACTGTACGGATTGTAAACTTTCCGTTCAATTTTGTGTGAACCATGAAAACCTTTCCGGTCGCGTTGATTCGATCCAACAATTTCTGGTTTAAATCGTTAAGTTCGTTTTCATCTGTTTTGTTCGCCGGTTTGGCTCGGAAACAAATAGTTCCAAAATATGTCGGTGAGAGACGTTCGAACATTTGATCGTCATCGATCCATTTTGCGAACAGCTGTGCAAGCCGTAAATGTTCGCGAAGTCGTACTTTTAGTCCTTCTGTACCGAAGTATCGAAGCACAAGCCAAAACTTAAGTGCACGGAATCGCCGACCGAGCTGAATGCCGTAATCCATATAATTGATAACCGAATCATCTTCTGCCGATTTCAAATATTCGGGCACAAGACTGAAAGCTTGTTTCAGTATTTGTGGTTTGCGTGTGTAGAGAATGCTGAAATCGAGCGGCACAAAAAGCCACTTATGAGGATTAACTACAAACGAATCGGCTCTTTCAAATCCATTAAAATACTTTTTCATTTCGGGAAGCATAGCGGTTACACCGGCATAAGCTCCGTCCAGGTGAAACCATATGTTTTCTTTCTCGCAAATTGATGCAATCTCATC
>CAZRIQ010000453.1:0-2467 GCA_964600175.1 uncultured Melioribacter sp.
CAAAGCTGTTTCCATTGTGGGCAATTCTTTTTTCTATCCTAGCATATTTTTTTAATCCGTTCTTTGCAAGTTTCAAATCGGCGATTGTACCGCTTCTTATTGTAGTCATGTTCGGAATGGGCATGACTTTAACTTGGGATAATTTCAAGCAGGTATTAAAATCACCGTTGATAATTTTGCTCGGTTTCTCATTGCAATATCTAATTATGCCTGCTGCGGCATACCTTATATCTATTCTATTTAATTTATCGCCGGTAATGATGGCAGGAGTAGTACTTGTGGGATGCAGTCCCGGCGGCACTGCTTCGAACGTTATTACTTATTTGGGAAACGGAAATGTTGCATTGTCGATTACACTTACATTGACATCAACGTTGTTTGCAGTTGTTCTCATGCCTTTCTTTTCATATATAATTTTGAATCATGTTGTTCCGGTGCCTGCTGTTGAAATGTTCCTCGATATACTTCAGATAGTTTTGATTCCGGTAATTCTCGGCACGGCAATAAATTCTTTCTTTAGAGAAAAAATCAATAACATCAGAAATGTTTTTCCTTTGCTTTCAACAATTGCAATTGTTCTAATAATTGCGATTATCGTTGCGTTGAATAAATCTAAAATAGCCGATATGAGCTTGGTGATTGTTGCCGCAGTTATGCTTCACAACATGACCGGTTTAACTTTCGGTTACTTTATCCCAAAATTGTTGGGTTACGATAAAACAATTTGCAGAACGATAGGGATTGAGGTGGGGATGCAGAATTCAGGTTTGAGTGTTGCATTGGCGGTGAAGTATTTTTCTGCCGCCGCTGCACTTCCGGGAGCCATTTTCAGCATCTGGCATAATTTGTCGGGCTCATTTTTAGCCGGATGGTGGAGATGGAGAGATGGACGGAACAAGTAAAAAGAACATACACTTATACTTACATTTTAAGTCCCGTCTTTTACATAAGATCTATGGGCATAATTAAACTGAAACTATAGTATTGATGTTATATTGTTAAAAATTGTTATCAAGAAATTAGTTAGAATAATAAATCCTCTATGAGGTAAGATAAATCAAGAATTACACAACTCTTGAAATAAGTTATAAATAGAAAACTTCGCAGAAGTTTAATTATTGTAAAAACTATAGTTTCCTTAGTTCTAAAAAATCCTTGTAGAGGATTAATAAGTAACAAGAGTGCGGTCTAATTTGTTACAGTTTATTTAAGCAAATTGTTAAAGAAAACATTCTCGCTCAAATTCCAAAAGGATTCAATCATGAAGGAAAGTAGTTTTGTACCGTTTCCAACTTTAACAACCGAACGTTTGACATTGCGTCAACTCGAAATAGAAGACGAGAAAGAAATATTCGAAATTCGTTCGGACGAAAGAATCTCAGAGTATCTTGATCGACCTCTATATAAAACGATAGATGAAACGCGAGAGTTCATTAAAAAAATAAATGACGGAATTGCTGAGAACAAATGGCTCTATTGGGCGCTTACTCTGAAAAATAATCCAAAGTTAATCGGGACAATTTGTATATGGAATATTTCAGAAGACCGTTCCAAAGCCGAAATAGGTTTTGAACTGCTGCCGGATTTTCAAGGGAGAGGGCTAATGCAGGAGGCTGTAGCAGCGGTTATCGAATATGGTTTCAAGAATATGCATTTGGATTTTTTGGAAGGCGAAGTCGATCCAAGCAATTTTAAGTCGATAGCACTCATGGAAAGAAACGGTTTCGTCTGCGATAGAAAGCTGAAAAATACCGTAATATATTCACTGGCAAAAAATAAAAAAGAAAAATAAATCTTTACTGAACAATGAATATGTTTTTCACTGATCTCTGTCGAACAATATAGCGGTACGTTATGACCAAAATTAGACAACTTTTAGAATCTGAAATTGAATTGCTGCGGGACTTTCCACCGAAGGATTGGAATACCGATCTTCCGAAATTTGTATCGTTGCACTTCGGTCAAAATTATTTCTACACGATTGCGGCAGAAGTCGCCGGTGAATTGGTTGGTTTCGGAAACGGAATATTGAACGGGAAGGTTGGATGGCTTGGGAATATAATTGTATTGCCTGGGTACAGAAGACAGGGAATCGGTTCCGAGTTAACAAATCACCTGGTTGAATATTTTAAGCGTAAGGGCTGTACAACTCAATTGCTGGTTGCGACTGAAATGGGGGAGAGCGTATACAGCAAAACCGGTTTTAAGGTCAGCTCGACTTACAGCTTTTTCAAAGGTGAACCGGTGAGTTCAAATTATCAATGTCCTTCCTCTATTAGAAAAATAATTAACAATGATTTCCCTTCCATTCGGAATCTCGATAAGGAAATTTCCGGCGAAGAAAGATTCCAATTGATTGAAAGATTCTTCTCAACCGGCTGGGTTTATAAAGATGCCGGATCAAATGAAATATTGGGAATGTACCTGCCGGATTTTGGTGCCGGCTTAATTTTAGCACGGAATGTAA
>CAZRIQ010000454.1:0-2458 GCA_964600175.1 uncultured Melioribacter sp.
CAGCGTATCGAGCTTCCCGTCTCTTGCGGTGTCGATCTGAACAAGCAAAGGTTCCCCGCTCATTATAGAATGATTTGCCTTACTCGAATCGATCAATTCATTTCCGAGCACAAGCAGCTTTTGCTTCTTATCTTGCAGTGTAACATTGCTGTAAGCAAATGTGACTCCGGATTTTCTAAAGTGAATCAGACTATCGGCAGACAAGCTTGTATTTTCCTGCGATACATTCACATCGCCAACTGCAATGGCTTTATCTTCGTCGTCAAAATACGTCAGCTGCTTAGAAGTTAACAAAGAAGTCGAATCTTTAAGCGAGACATTCCCCAAGAAATGCGACCTCTTTTCGTTGAAATAGTAATAACCGCTGTCCGCTTTCAAATAAATATGACCGTCGAACAAATTAACGCCGATTGTTGAATAAGCAATTCTATCGTCGCCAAGGTAGAAGCCGTGTTCCGTATTTACAATTACACTGTCTTGAGTTAAAACCACTTTCCCCATCAGTTCAGCCTTGTTTTTCGCGAGATACTGAATTGCCCTTTCGCAAGTTATATGAACATCGCCTTGAGTCATTATGACGTTCCCCACAACTTCGCGAATGTTTTCCCCGTTAACGTTTCTGCCCATCAAACTATCGCCGGTAACATGAATCATATTGTCCTCTTCCTGCGCGTAACAGCTCAGACAAAAAATAAAAATTGCGAGGACGACAAAGAGAGATCTCATTTCTTCTCTTCTTTTTTTGAAAGCTCGGAAACATAAGTGATATTTCTAATCACATAATTGTCCAATCTTTGATCCGACTCAAAACCGTAACCTTTTATGATTTCTTTCTTCGAAGTGATCGTCACATACCTATCGGTTAATATCCTTTGATCTTTATTTCTCCACATCAACTCGCTTGTAGTAAGAACCGTGCCGCTGTCGTTAACTGCAACAACGCTATCAATTGCGAACATGTTTTTCGTAATATCGTCTACTTTTCCCCTCAATGAAGTTAATGTACTTGTTTTAGATCCGTCTTTACCATAAAAATCAATCTTAACGCCGTCCAGCAATGTTACCTTTTGTTCGTCATAAACCTTTAAATGATCTGAATAAAGGATTGCTTCCAAAGTTCCGTTGTCTGTAAACAAGACTTTTGAATTCCAGCTTTCCTGGGAGGGAATTTCATTATCTGAAGAAAGGGATTCAGTCTGCGGCTTTATTTTTTCTTCACCGCAAGAATAAATGATTAGAACAAAAAAAAATATTGAGATTACCTTTTTCATCTTGCCTGCAAACCAAGTTTTACAAGGTCATGTAGATGTACTATACCTACGGGTTTATTATCGTCACCCGCGACAATTAGAGAAGTGATATTGAAATTTTCCATCTGCTGCATTGCAAACGAAGCAAGAAACTCTTTATTTATGGTTTTGGGATCCTTGGTCATTACATCCTTAGCAGACATGTTATGAATATCGAGCGTCTTCTCGAGTGTTCTTCTTAAATCACCGTCTGTAATAATGCCGGTAAGTTTCCCGTTCTTGTTCACAACGCAAGTCATTCCTAGTCTCTTCGACGTCATTTCCAGAATCGTATCTTTAACGGATGTATTTTCTTTAACGATTGGAATATCTTTTCCCCTAATCATCAGTTCGGAAATTTTTAACGACAATCTTTTGCCAAGACTCCCACCGGGATGAAGCAGTGCAAAATCTTCTGCCGAGAACCCGCGTTTTTCAAGCAGAGAGATTGCAAGCGCATCTCCCATAACCAAAGCTGCGGTAGTAGATGATGTCGGCGCCAAATCAAGCGGACATGCTTCTTCTTTAACACTCACATCCAAAACTATATCGCATTCGTCGGCAATTTTTGAATCGGTTTCACCAAGCATGCCGATAAGCGTAACTTTAATTCTTTTGAACAACGGGATAAGATCGAGGAGTTCTTCCGTCCCTCCGCTCTTTGAAATTAAAATTACAATGTCGTCTTTCCTAACCATTCCAAGGTCGCCGTGCAGAGCGTCGGTTGGATGAAGAAAAATAGCAGCTGTTCCGGTTGAGTTCATCGTTGCAACTATTTTCCTCGCTATCAATCCCGACTTCCCCATCCCGGTAAAAACAACTCTCCCTTTCGAATTACAAATCACATCGATGGTTTTGTAGAAATTTTTATCTACACTTTTAGCTAATTTGGCTATCGCTTCCGATTCGATCCTGATTACGTTTTTACCAATGCCGATTATTTTTTTGCGGGAACAAAAGTCTGATTTGACAACTTTTGAACCAAAGAGAGAGGTTGTAGATGGTCAACAAAGGATACGCACATTGGTTTCATATATAGCATCATTCATCGTTAATTGTTCCTCGTGTTTCTTTTAATTCAGATCGAATAGCGCGTGAGGTTACATTTGGGGGGCGAAGCTATCTTGACTAGCTACCTTATAAAAAATATACAATAAAAAGAGCTAAAG
>CAZRIQ010000455.1:0-2071 GCA_964600175.1 uncultured Melioribacter sp.
CCTACTACTTTTCAAATCACCTCAAATCTTAACCAGTTAGCTAAGCAAATAATTAGTTTATAGTTTTTCTGGGTTTATTTCTTTAACTTTTAAAAAGTAAAAGGAGACAGGCTTATGAAACCTTATAATTATAAAGTAATAATAGAAGAATGTGAAGAAGGTGGCTTTTACGCTGAATGTCCGGCATTTCCCGGTTGTCACATAGAAGGGGAAACTTATGAAGAGACTATGAAGGAGATGAAAGAAACCGTAAAAAATTTTATAGAAAATTATCGCTCAAGGAATGAGGACCTTCCTTCGGATAATTTTTCGGTTACATCTGTTCAAGTTGCTATATAACATTTCTCTTTTGGAAAGACTTAGACGGGGCTTTTTATTATATTACAAATGAATGTTTAGTTAAGGAAATTTTTATGAGCATTAAAATAATTAATATAGACACTGAAATTTTAGGTGGTACGCCTGTCTTTTATGGAACAAGGGTACCGATTAAAAACCTTTTTGATTACCTGGAAGCCGGCGAAACAATTGAAGACTTTCTCGATGATTTCGAAAGTGTTTCAAAAGAACAGGTTAAGTGGCTTCTTGAGCGTACAGGAAAACTTATAACTTCTTCTCCCGGTATTTTAGATGAAAATATTGCTCGATGAGTGTGTTACCAAAAAGTTGAAACCTTATCTTGCCGGACACGAGGTTTTAACAGTTACACAAAAGGGTTGGAATGGATTAAAAAATGGAAAACTTCTTGAAAGAGCTGTGAGCGATAATTTCGATTTATTACTAACAATTGATAAGAATATTTTATACCAGCAGAAAGTTGAGGAATACAATATTATAGTTGCTGTAATTGATACACCTTCAAGCAGCATAAAAACTATTAGCGGATTTATTCCACGTTTTAACGAATTATTGCCGTCATTCGAAAAAAGAAATCTTTATATAATATCTGCGAACTAAATCCCTTCAAGAGAAAAAGTAGGTGTGCCCGCTTTCTAAATCACCTCAAACCGTAACCAGTTTACGCGGCTTTTATCGGAGTAGGGGGCGCCTGCAGTAAATATAACCGTATCGCCTGCTTTAACCTGTCCGTTATCTAAAATTAATTTCTTGGCTTTGTCAACAGCAATTCTTTCCTTATCAATATCTTCCATATAAATTGAAGTAACACCCCACCTTAAACAAAGCGTGTTCATTGTTTCAAAGTTGTTTGTGAGAGCTATTATTTTTGCTTCGGGTCTGAACTTGGAAAAATTTCTCGCTGTTCTTCCTTTGTAAGTAAATGTAACTATTGCAGCAGCTTTAATCTGCCTGCTTATGTTTGAAATAGCGCGTCCCACAGAATCGAAAAGATTTTCTTCAACATTATCCGGTATTTTTAATTCTGATTCCTGCACCGGACTAAGATGACATTCAGTATTCTTAATAATATCATTCATTATCTGGACAGTCTTGATAGGAAATTTGCCCACGGAAGTTTCTCCGCTTAACATAACGACATCAGTTCCGTCCCAAACCGCATTAGCAACATCGGAAGCTTCTGCGCGTGTGGGAATTGGGTTGTGAATCATACTTTCGAGCATTTGCGTTGCTGTTATAACAAGCTTCCCTATTGCATTACATTTTTTAATAATCATCTTTTGTATTACCGGAACATCCTGCGGCGGAAGCTCTACTCCTAGATCACCTCTTGCAACCATTATTCCATCGGCGACTTCAAGAATTTCATCGAAGTTTTCTACAGCTTCTTTCTTTTCAATTTTTGCAATTATCGGTCTTACTTTGTTTTTGCTTTTAAGCCATTCTCTGAGAAGGAGAATATCATTTGCACTTCTTACAAAAGAAAGAGCTATAAAGTCTACTCTTTTATTGAGAGCAAATTCAAGATCGTTGTAATCTTTTTCAGTAACTGCCAGTGCAGAGATTTTCATTCCGGGGAGATTCATTCCTTTCTTAGGTTTTAAAATATCTCCATTCTCTATTTCGCAAATAACTGAATCTTTTTTCTTACTAATAATTCTTAATCTAATTAAACCGTCATCAATTAAAACGGGATCTCCAATAGTGGCATCTT
>CAZRIQ010000455.1:2081-2457 GCA_964600175.1 uncultured Melioribacter sp.
TGTATGAAGTGGAAATCCTTTCTTTTGTTCCTTTAATTTTTTCCGTTGTGATTTCAATTTTATCGCCGGTTGTTAATTCAATCTCTGGTTCGGCAAGTTCTCCGACTCTGATTTTGGGTCCCTGGAGGTCAATCAATACTGCAAGAGGAGTTTTTTCTTCTACACAGGCGTTATAAATATTATCAAAGACTTTCTCAAAAAAATCATAATTACCATGAGAAAAGTTTAATCTTACTCCGTCCATCCCTGCAAGAATAAGTTTCTCAATATCTTCCGTTGTATATGAACTTGGTCCTAAGGTGCAAAGGATTTTAGTTTTTGCAAAAACATCAGTTATTGTTGTGCTCATCTCTTTTTCTTTTTGGGAATATTCTTA
>CAZRIQ010000456.1:0-2457 GCA_964600175.1 uncultured Melioribacter sp.
TGCCATAATTACTACGTACAGTTCCATTTTTATCTCTTTTTATTTCATATTACTTTGCTGTTTGAAAAAACAATTTTCCCAAAATTTTCAGCTCTGTTCAAATAATTTGTGATGTCGACTTCTTTACCTCTGACAACCGCAACAATCACAATTAAACAAGCTCTTAGAGATTCAATAACATTATGACTCGGTGCAATCTTCTTTGAATTGATCAACTCCAAACCTTTAACAAAAATCGAGTGCATATTTGAAATTACTTCAAACCCGACTTTCCGAGATACCTCCCCGTTCTCTTTCATTAATTCTAAGAAGCTGTTCATCTCATGTTCGGTGTAATTGAATTTTGATACTTTTTCCAAAAATGCATCGAGAGATTTTACCGGCTTCAAAATTATCTCTTCATAGTTTTCAAAGTTGAATCCGAGTTCTTTATTCAATTCTTCAAAAATTATTGCTTCTTTTAATTCATCCGCGCGCGATCTTCTCGGCAAATTTATTTCGGTCAATTTCTCTTCAATGTTTGAAAACTCTTTGCTCGGTTTGGTCTCCCTCTTTGTTAAATCAATATTAATTGATTGTTCGTTGATCGAATCAATTATTTTCTTCATCCGCTCCGGGTTAACTATATCCAAGACATAGCTGATTTCTTTAACGAGATTAAGACTATGCTCTTTGAACTTGTCGGAGATTTTTAGAAAATCTATTTTACCGTTGTCAATGAAATTTATGATTTCTCCAAGTTTAATCCCGAGTTTTGAAAGCTCTGTAACTTTTTTAATTCTTTGAATTTCCTTGTGCAAATCTTCTGATTTCGACAAGAATTCTCGCAAAAGCGCCACAACTTCAATCTTCTCGGAACTGAGACGAAGCTGATTCGCCGAAGTCACGATGCACTGAACAATATATTGTTTTGATAGTTCCATTCTTACCGGTTATTTGTCGGTCTGCACGCTAACTATTTCAAAGGATAAAATTACTCTAACATCTTTCACTTTATTCGGGAATAAAATTTCCATGTATTGATTTTATAATAGTAAATAAGAAACTTTGCATAAAGACTTTTTATCGATCGCTTAGTATGCGAGTGATTTCTATATTTCATTTGCTAATGGTCGTAAAACGGATATCTTCTTGAAATCGTTCACAGAGATTTCGATAATTCGATTAAAATTTTGTAGAGTAATGTAATGAATTTTAAGCATTTATTTCGAGAAGTTTTTATCTGAAAAATTACTTTATTGTGTAAGAAACAACCAATGCTGATTTGAAGAAACTTTATTAAAAATAATTAAGAAAGTAAAACAATTATTGGATATATATTTACCGATTTTATCCCTTCCTCATCCCATGGAGGGGATTTCGAGCAGCTTCTGAATATTTTTCTTCAACTATTGAATATTACCGCCGGTGATATAGCCGAAGCGTTAGAACTACTTAACGAATTGGATATCAAATATAATCTCACTTCCGACGAATACGGAACGGGTGACTTTATTCAAGAATTAAAAGATAAAGGTTACCTTAAAGAGGATGAATCCAATCCACAGATTTTAACGATGACGGCAAAGTCAGAGCAGGAAATTAGAAGACGTTCGCTCGAAGAAATTTTCAGCAAATTAAAAAGGGGCGGCAAGGGTAATCATCGAACTCCTTTTTCGGGGATCGGGGATGAAAAAACTTCCGACCGCCGGTCATATAAGTTCGGCGACACGCTCGACCAGCTCGATATGACCTCTTCGCTTAAGAATGCTCAAATTCACCATGGAATAAACGATTTCAAATTAACTGAAGACGATCTCGAAATTGAAGAACACGAATATAAAACTGCCGCTTCAACTGTGTTAATGATAGATGTATCGCATTCAATGATACTCTATGGTGAAGACAGGATTACGCCAGCAAAAAAAGTTGCAATGGCACTTGCTGAGTTGATAACAACTCAATACCCAAAAGATACACTTGACATACTTGTTTTTGGAAATGATGCTTGGTCAATTAAAATTAAAGATCTTCCTTATCTTCAGGTTGGACCTTATCACACAAATACTGTGGCGGGTATCGAGTTAGCGATGGATATTCTTCGAAGAAAGAAAAACCGCAACAAGCAAATTTTTATGATAACCGACGGCAAACCAACTTGTTTGAAGATCGGGATAAAATATTACAAGAACAGCTTCGGGTTTGATAAAAAAATCATTAACAAAACACTCGATAAAGCTGCACAGTGCCGGAAACTCGGCATTACCGTTACAACTTTTATGATTGCGCGCGATCCTTATCTGCAAAAGTTCGTTCATGATTTTACAAAAATAAATCAAGGCAGGGCTTACTACAGCAGTTTGAACGGTTTGGGCGAATATATTTTTGAAGACTTTGTAAGAAACAGAAGAAAAAATTTAAGATAATACGGAGATTATCAATGATTAAAAATTTCGACAAAATAAAAAAACTGGGAGA
>CAZRIQ010000457.1:0-2453 GCA_964600175.1 uncultured Melioribacter sp.
CTTCAGGAAATCCGGCAACAGTATTCAGTCCCAACTTTCCACCGCAACAGGCAGATGTTTCGTTTGCTTATTATGATGGAACTTTTTTGTTTAGTTCAGACCCAACGCCGGGGACAGAGAATATTTTTCCGACAACACAGCCAACTGCCGCCCCTATTTTTAATAAAAAACATGGTTTCTATACTACATCATTTAATGTTTCAATTACCTCGGATGTCTCATCTGCGAAAATTTATTACACCACAAATGGAGATACACCGAGCGAGTTAAGCGGGATTCTTTATAAACAGCCTGTTTCAATAACTACTACTACTGTGCTACGGGCAGTTGCAATAAATGAAGGAATGTTACCAAGCAGTATAACAACGGCAACGTATCTATTTCTAAGTGATGTTATTAATCAACCGAACAATCCGCCCGGTTATCCTGCAAAATGGGGACCTTACACCGCTATACCGGACACTGCGATTGCAGATTACGAGATGGATCCGGAGATAACTCAGGATCCAAAATACTCTGGGTTAATGGAAGAATCATTACTCTCCTTACCAGTTATCTCAATTGTAACGGATAAGGATAATATTTTTTCCAGGATACCAGATGCGGAGTCTGGTGGAATTTATATTTTTACTGGTGTTCAGGCATATGGTGGGGGACCGGTTTTGGGAGATGGTTGGGAGCGTCCTGCATCTGTCGAATATTTTGACAATAGTGACTCAAAGGAATTCCAGGTTGATTGTGGATTAAAACTTCACGGAGGAGCCAGCCGTCAGGCTGAAAAGACACCGAAACATTCCTTCACATTAGTTTTTAAAGAAAAATATGACTTATCAAAATTACGATTCCCTTTATTTGGTGCAGATGCAACAGATGAATTTAACTCAATCGTGCTTCGTGCAACCTATGGAAATACATGGCTGCACATGAGCAACAGCGAACGTAAACGCGCGCAACTGATTCGTGACTTGTGGGCAAAAGATACTCAGCTTGACATGGGAATGCCTGCAGGACATGGTAACTATGTTCATTTATACATTAATGGATTGTATTGGGGTATTTATAATCCTACCGAACGTATTGATGAGGATTTTGCAGAGACATATTTAGGAGGTGATAAAAATGACTACGACATTATTAAAGATTACGGGGAAATAGTTTCCGGAAATAGTTCAGCATGGAATGCGATGTTCACACTCGCTCGTGCAGGTCTTGCTGATAACACAAATTACCAAAAAATTCAGGGTAAGAATCCAGATGGAACAATAAATTCTTCTCTAACTGCTTACCTTAACGTAGAGAATCTTATTGACTATATGCTCATCAATTTTTACGGAGCAAACTGGGATTGGGATCACCACAACTGGATTGCAATAAGAAACCGAATCGAACCCGGAGAAGGTTTTCAGTTTTTCAGTTGGGACGCCGAACATATTTTGGAAAATGTTTCATCCAATATTCTTGATGAGAATAACAGTGGCAATCCGAGTGAGCTATTTCAGTTGCTATTAGAAAATTCAGAGTTTAAAAAACTCTTAGCGGACAGAATACAAAAACATTGTTTCAATGGAGGAGAGCTTACACCAGAGGTTGCCAGAGACAGATGGATGAAAAGAGCGGATGAAATTGATACTGCAATTATTGCCGAGTCTGCTCGATGGGGAGACTATCGACGAGACATCCACCGGTACACTTCCGGTGGACCTTTTTATTTGTATGATAGGCAATTCTGGCTGGATGAACAATCATTTATTCTAAATTCATATTTTCCGAACAGAACAGAGACATTTATTACACAACTAAAAGATGCAGGAATGTTTCCAAGTATCAGCGCACCACAAATTTTTATCAATAGCAGCCCTTTAACATCCGATGCAGTTTTGTCAGGAGATACATTAACAATGTCATTCCTCGGCGGCACAGCATATTATACAATTGATGGAAATGATCCTGAAATATCCGGCGAACCGTCTACTACCGCCGATGTCTATACAGGACCAGTAATATTGTCAACGAGCACTAGTTTTAAAACAAGAAGATTCTACAGAGATGAGTGGAGTGCAATGGTCGATATTACTGTTTCAATATCCTCTGAATTACAACAATTAAAAATTACAGAGATTCATTATCATCCAAAGGTGCCTGATACACTTGATGCAAAAGACTTTGAATTTGTTGAACTAAAAAATACGGGAAATGCGATTGATATCGGTGGAGTTAAATTCTCCAATGGTATTTCATATACCTTTCCCTCTAATACCGTAGCCGAATCCGGAAGTTTTATCGTACTTGCTTCAAACAATGAAAGTTTTGCCAGCCGTTATGGCTTCTCTCCCTTTGATGAATATAGCGGATCGCTGGATAACGGCGGTGAAAAATTAGTTATTCTTTCTTCGCAATCGGATACTTTAATATCTATGAAGTACGATGATGAATTTCCCTGGCCGATTGAGGCA
>CAZRIQ010000458.1:0-1383 GCA_964600175.1 uncultured Melioribacter sp.
TGATAAGCAAGGAACAAAACACCCCCGATAAGCAAACAGAAAGGAAGCGAAATAATTCCAACGTATTTTGAAAAGAAAATCAGAAATGTAATAGCTCCTATATTCAAGAAGACCACTAACTTGCCCGGATTTGTTATGTCACCTTTTATCTGAAGCAACGCCGAGAAAACTCCGGCTGCTACAAGGAAAGCAGCCAAAATTAATAGCAGACGGGATGTTTCAATTACAATTTGTGCAGCTTCGGCAGATTTTGAAAATATTAGTGGAGCCAGCCAGCCGGTTACCGGATATAATATTAATGCTGTCACTAGAATAACCGCAAAGATTTTCAGCCCTCTATTGAAAAGCGACTTGGAAAAGTTTATCAGGTTTTTTACTTCGGTAGAGTAAGACAATGTACCGGAAAGAATAGATGAATTGGCAGCGATCGCGATGTCGAACAATAGAAGGGTTGTAAGATAAGCGTCTGTGATTTCTGTCGCACCGAATTTGGATGCCATTAAAATTTCCCTCGCGAAGCCGAGTAACCTTCCCAACAACGCAAGTGCGCTCAATCCAATTAAACTAGGCAGCCATTTTTTTAGCATTTATATTAAGAATGTTCTTTTGGTATTTTATTCTGAGTGTAATTTAAGTAAACACTTTCAGTTTTTTCTATCATCTTATTCAGATTAAATTCATTCAAAACTTTTTTATAACCGGCTTCTGCCAGTTTTTTGCTCAATTCTTTGTCTTCCAGTAGGTGAATAATTGCTGAAGAAAGTGCAACAGAATTTTGAGGAGGAACGAGAATTCCTTCTTTTTCGGATCCAATAATTTCTACTACACCGTTTACGTTTGTTGCAACAATTGGTTTTTGCGATGCCATCGCTTCAAGAAGAACAAGGGGCAATCCTTCCCACAATGATGGTAAAACAAAAATATCTATTTGTGCTAATAACTCAGGTATATTTGTTTGATTTCCTAAAAATGTAAAAGAATTGAAAACACCTTTTTTCTTTGCCGAAGATTCAAGTTGTGCACGTAGTTCTCCATCGCCTATCAATACAAACTTTACGTTTGGGTAGTTTGCAATCACTGACATAGAAGCTTCAATTAAAAATTCATATCCTTTTTGATAATGAAGCCTACCGATAGAACCAACTATTATATCATCTTCTTCCGTTTTGAGTTTGATTTTGCAATCTGCATTTTTAGCAATGCTAGAAAATTTATCAATCTCGATTCCGTTACGAATAACAATCCCTTTTTCCTTTTTTACAATTCCGGCTTTTAATCCAATGTTGAAATCATTCTGAGCCACGCATATTGTGCAGTCAGTATATCTTAATAAAAATTTGTCTATAGAAGTGAAAATTTTTCTAAACAGGTATTTATTAAAGT
>CAZRIQ010000458.1:1393-2444 GCA_964600175.1 uncultured Melioribacter sp.
GTACCTTTAAAACTAAAAATCGTTGCAAGCCTCCCGTAAAATCCGGCCGTCCCTCCATGTGTATGCAAAATTCCCGGGGAAATTTTTTTTAAGAGCTTATAAGTTTTTATTAAGGATATGATGTTCGGTCGATTCGAAATAATTATGGGGTGAATGCTAATATTAATTTTCTTCAGTTCATCTACAAGGTACCCTTCCGGTTCACATGCAACTTCAATATTGAATTTAGATTTATCAAGTTTTTGAACAAGCCAGAGTAGATGCTGCTGCCCACCGCCCATTTTTGCTTCATCGATAAGCATTAATAATTTTATTTTGGGTGCACTCAATTCAACTTCCGGAATAATTTTAAGTACAGTTTCAAAATTGCCTGTTCAAGTTTGGATTTATGTTTTTTGTAATATAATAACTGGCTTTCCCGGTACTTCTGAATAAGAAATTCTTGGTTTGGTTCGTTAAAACTTCCTCCGCGTAAATGAATTAAATGTGAACCGGGAAAATATATAACCTTTTTACCTTTGTTAATGGCTCGTGCACATAGGTCCTTGTCTTCGAAATACATAAAAAAGGATTCGTCGAAACCGTTTAATTCAAAGAACAGTTTTCTCCTGATAAATAAAGCGGCACCGGTAACCCACTCTTTTTCTTCCTTCTGCAAATACTCTTTGTTAATATAATTCATTACTGGCTTTTTCTTTCTATCGACTCCCGAATACAAAATTTTATCAATTAATTCGGTTGTTATAGAGGGAAGTTTGCCGCAAGATAACTGGAGTGATCCATCCTCATTTAATAGTTTTGGCCCGATAATTCCAATTGAAGAATCGTTGTGGAATTCGTCTTCTATCTTTTTGATGAACTCGGAAGTTATTATTACATCGTTGTTAAGAAAAAGTAAAATGTCACCCGATGATCTTTGTGCAGCAAGGTTATTTGCCGCACCGAATCCTATATTTTCTTCGCATTGGATTACTTTTATACCCGGAAATTCATTAATGAAATCTAATGCTCCGGGTTCGTCGGAATTATTATCCACTAGTATGATTTCAAA
>CAZRIQ010000459.1:0-2440 GCA_964600175.1 uncultured Melioribacter sp.
ATGCCCCGGTTTAACGGTTTCGGAAAAGGGGATTTGGTAGTGGAATTAAAAGTTAAAACTCCTAAAAAATTGAGCGCCAAAGCCAAAAAAATTCTGGAAGATTTGGATAAGGAACTCTGAAAAATATAACAAATTTAAGACGATCGTCGGTAATTTGTTATATTTTTATTTTGTCTTGCCAAATTTTTCAATTTTGAATATCATTTAAACATCCGCCCATAGCTCAGTTGGTAGAGCAACTGCCTTTTAAGCAGATGGTCCCAGGTTCGAGTCCTGGTGGGCGGACAGTGAAAAGATATAGGAAAGAATTTTTAAAATAACATATTCCGGCGCCTGCCTGCCGCCTGCCTGCCGGTAGGCAGGGCAGGCAGGTAGCTCAAGTTTATCCATGGAAAAATATTTTGTTTATGCTATAAAAAGTCATAAAGATGGAAGGATATATGTGGGCCTAAGCAAAAATCCAGAGAGAAGATTATTAGAGCATAATAAGGGCGATACAAAATCAACAAAATTTTATCGTCCGTGGGCGATAATTTATAAGAAATTAGTGGGAACAAGGAAAGATGCCAGAAAAGAAGAAAAGAAATTAAAATCCGGCTACAGGAAAGAACTTTTAAAATCTATATAGAAATTATATAAATATTCCGGCGTAGCTCAACGGTAGAGCAACTCCCTGTTAAGGAGATGGTTGTAGGTTCGAATCCTACCGCCGGAGCCATCAACATTTTTTATCGAGAGACCGATTTCCCTCATATTTTTCAGAGGTTCGATAAAATCTAAACCCATACCCATCTAGGACACCCGAACTTTGTTCGGAACAGAAGAATCGCCAAAAAGCGATTTTTTTGATAGAATGGTTTAATATAAAAACATGATTTCATTTGTATATTTTGATCTAGGAGGAGTTGTGGTGAGAGATCTTTACGAAGCAGATAAATGGACAGAAATGAAACGTGACATTGGAGTAAAAGCCGAAGACGACGAAGAGTTTGATCAATTCTGGGGAGAACACGAAAAGCAGGTTTGCATAGCAGGGAAAGACGTCGATACGTTAGTCCCTTTACTTGAAAAGAAATTTCACCTAAGTTTTCCTGCAGGTTTTTCGTTATTAGCAGATTTCGTTAGTAGATTTGAATCAAATAAAGAGATTTGGCCGGTTCTTGAGAGAATTAAACAAGATTGTAAGATTGGTCTTTTGACTAATATGTATCCGCGAATGTTCTCTGCCATAACGGAAAAAGGCATCATGCCCCCGGTTGATTGGGATGTAATTATTGATTCCAGCGTTGAAGGCCGCCGGAAACCCAATTCAGACATTTTTGAGCTTGCTGAACAGAGAGCTAATATCAAAAAGGACAATATATTATTTGTAGACAATAAAATGAAAAATATAAATGCGGCTAAGAATTTGGGTTGGCAAGTCTTTTTTTATGATACCGCTGATCATAAAAATTCCTGCTCTAACTTGTTAGATTATTACAACCGAATAATACGATAAAATTATGGATAAGCTTGTTTTATTTGATATAGACAAAACTTTGTTAAAGAGCGCCAGAGGACACCATCTGGCTTTTTCGGAAGCATTCAGAAAAGTCTATGGTATTAATACGGACATAGATGTAATTGAACATGATGGGATGACAGATCAGCAGATACTTATGGAAATTCTTAAGAAAAATGGCGTAACCGAAGAAGAAATAAAGTTAAAAATGCAAAAATGCATGACAGTTATGGTTAATTATTTCAATCGAGTTGTAAAGGATGAAAATATTACGGTTTTGGATGGTGTACGCGAACTTTTAAAGGAACTACAGAAGAATGACATTTTAACCGGCTTATTAACTGGAAATTTAGAACCTATTGCCAGAGCAAAACTCACTAAAGTCGGTCTGAATGATTTTTTCAAATTAGGAGGTTTTGGAAGCGATGATGCTAACAGGGCAAATTTGGTGAAGATAGCCATTAGCAGGGCTAAAGAGAAATTCAATTTTAACGGCATCGTTTTTATGGTTGGAGATGCTTTAAAGGATATGGAAGCTGGAAAACAAGCTGGAGTAAAGAACATCGGCGTGGCAACTGGTAAGTATTCAATAGAACAACTTAAGGTTGCGGGAGCAGATTTTACTTTACCCGATTTAAAAAATAAAGAAGAATTTTTGAAAATAATATTAAAATGAAAATATATTTTGCGGCACACGCCACTACTACAGATAACGAAGAGGGAATTGCTTCTGGTTGGAAGGATGTTGGATTGTTAGAATTAGGTAAGAAACAGGCCAAAGAAATGCGAGAGCATTTCAAAAACATAAAGATTGACTTAATCTGCTGTTCTGACCTAAAACGAGCCGTTGATACAGTTAAGATAGCTTTCGGTGATACAGTCCCGCATTTGGAATAGAAAAGCAAGCTAGAGATTTTGAACTTTATCTTAAGTCTGGTT
>CAZRIQ010000460.1:0-2436 GCA_964600175.1 uncultured Melioribacter sp.
CAGTAATTTGTTCGAACGACGGATAAGAATTTGCAATCAGAAACTCATGAATCGTCTTATCGGAATTGTTGTAGAGCAAATAAATATTCGATTCGATACCGTCTCTGCCGGCTCTCCCGATTTCCTGGTAATAGTTTTCAATTGAGCCGGGCATGTTGAAATGAATAATTGTTCTTATATCGCTTTTGTCGATGCCCATACCGAAAGCATTTGTAGCAACAATAACTTTCAGCCTGTCGTTGATAAAATCGTCCTGGATAATCTTGCGAAGCTCCGGATTAACCCCGGCATGGTAATAAGTTGCGTTGATTTTATTAAGCATTAAATATTCAGACAGTTCTTCCGTGTTTTTTCTTGTTGCAGCATAAACGATTGCCGGTGTTTTTTCATTCGAAAGAATCTGCAAACACTTTTCTTTTTTGTTGTTTGTCTGTAAAACATTGATGGAAAGATTGTCCCGCTCAAACCCACGTACGAAAACTTTTGGGTTTTCCAGTTTTAATTGTTTTATAATATCGTCTCTTACTTCGGGCGTTGCTGTTGCCGTGAATGCGGAAATTTTTTTTATCGAGCAAAAGTCGGCAAATTCCCTTATACGTCTATAACTCGGTCTGAAGTTGTGTCCCCATTCGCTTATACAATGCGCCTCATCTACAAAAAGAAACTCCGGTTCCATGTTTTTAATTTTTTCGATGAAGGATTGATTGGCTAATTTTTCGGGGGAGAGATAGAGAAGTTTTATTTTGTTAAGAACGATTTCATTTAAAACTTTTTCGCTTTGCGAGTAGTCTAATGAACTGTTAATGAAGGCAGCGATATTTTCTATCCCGTCTGTTTGTAGGTAAACAAGGTTTAATGAATCGACCTGGTCCTTCATTAAAGCGATTAAAGGAGAAATTACGATTGCAAAAGTATTGCTAATTAAAGCCGGAACTTGATAACAAATTGATTTACCTGCACCCGTAGGGAGAATAGCTAAAACATTTTTCCCTTCAACAATTTGTTCAATAATTTCCTGCTGTCCGGGTCTAAAGGTTTCATACCCAAAATATTTTTTCAATATTGTCGATAATGGCAAATTAATTTGTTCCATGCTTTGAAGAGTATACCCTAACTGTTATTTTCCATAACCGGAAATAAAAATAGAAAAAAATATGCTTCAGATAAAAAGAGTTTATAAGAATTTCGGTGAAATTAGGGCACTCCAGGATGTCAGCTTAAACATAGAAAGAGGTGAATTCTTCGTGTTCCTTGGTCCAAACAGCGAGGATATGGCTACTTGGGCGAACATTATGAATCTACAGATGAGAACGATAACGAAATAAAAATAGATGTAGAAGGATTTTTGCAGGTATTTTGGCGTCAATCAAATTTTGCATGTATAGCAATTAATGTTTTTATATTATTGGGTTTTGCAGTATTAATAAATATTTTTACTCTAATAAGATTTAGAAGCGGGAAAGTCATATGAACGTTGTCGAAGTAAAAAGCGTTACTAAAATTTTTAACGGTGGATTTAGAAAACCGAGAGTTACTGCGTTAAACGATCTGACACTCAGCGTTGCCGACGGTACCGTATTCGGATTACTTGGACCAAACGGAGCCGGCAAAACAACTCTTGTAAAAATTTTGCTTGGCATTACTTTTCAAACTGTAGGCGATGCAAGAATGCTTGGTCAGCCGGTTTCAAATTACAAGATAAAAAATAAAGTCGGGTATCTGCCGGAGAATCATAAGTTCCCGCCGTATTTGACAGGCGAGCAATTGTTGAAGTTTATTGCGCAGTTAACAGGTACTCACGAAGAAAATATGAATAAGAAGATTGACGAATTGTTAAACCTTGTTAAGATGACGAAGTGGAAAAAGACAAAGATCAAAAAATATTCTAAAGGGATGATGCAAAGATTGGGATTAGCTCAAGCGCTTATAAACGACCCGGATTTAATTTTTCTTGATGAACCGACTGACGGTGTTGACCCGATAGGTAGAAAGGAGATACGTGATATATTGGTCGACTTGAAAGCCAAAGGGAAGACTATTTTTCTCAACAGCCATCTTCTATCGGAAGTTGAACTTGTTACGGACCGTGTTGCAATCTTGAACAAAGGTCAATTGATCCAGGCAGGAACCGTTGAAGAATTAACAACTACAAAAGAAACTTATAAAGTCGTTTTGGAAAATGATCTAACCGGTGACCAGCTTAGCAAGTTTAACGAGTACTCTTTGAGGCAAGAAGAGAAAAACTCTTATGTAATCAGAGTCTCGGAATTGGAAACGCTGAACAAATTTATCGATGCGGTTAGAAATGAAAACGTAAATATCAAATCCATCCTTCCTTTACGTGTTTCGCTAGAAGATATGTTCATTTCACTAATTAAAAAATCGGACAAAGAGCAATAAAATGAAAAACATTCTTACAATAATTCGTTTGACGAT
>CAZRIQ010000461.1:0-2434 GCA_964600175.1 uncultured Melioribacter sp.
AAAATGTATTTCCCGTCGGGACTAATAACCGGCGAAATATTTAAATCCTCCCCGTACTTTTCAGCTTTGATCAACTCCGGACCGTATGCCGATGCGGAGTCGGTCATTGTTTTCAATGAATCGAAATTTTCGTGAAGTGCTCTATGCCAGTCTTTTGATAAACTATCCTGCTTGATGGACAATACCGAATCGATAGCACCCTTCATTTCACCTTTTTTAACGGCAACTTTGAGAAGTTCTACAAGTTTTTTATCGCCGTATTTCCCTCCGATATAAGAAAGCAAAGCTTCGCCGTAGCGATAAGGAAAATACTTCGGGTTGGTTAAATCGTCTATGTTTGGAATTGTATCTTTAACTGCGTCCCTCATCCACATTGCAGTAAATGGATCGACCGGACCGATTGAAAAATATTCAGCCATTCCTTCAATGAACCACAACGGAAGCCGTTCCATATTCATGATGCCGCGCATACCGCTGTCTACTTTGGTAGCGATGTCGTATTGAAACGCGTGTACAAGCTCGTGTCCCAATACATGGTCTGTTTCTTTCAAGGGACCGGCAAAAGGCATTACAACTCTTCTGAGCGACGGTTCGGTAACTCCGCCGGTACCCATTCCAATACTGCCGCTTATTACATTGGTGGCACTAAAAAAGGGGAAACTCGAATACAAAATGAGCGGTTGTCTTCCTTGCAAAGTATCCCCGGTCAACTCCGAGTGTCTCTTGTACCATCTTTCAGCCATAATTGCGGCGTACTTTGCCGCTTCTTTTTCTTCCTCATAATAGTAGATATCAAAATGGGCAGTCTTTATAGTTTTGAAATCGGGGGTTTCGTAATTGACTTTATTTCTGCCGAAGTATTGTGCTCTCGAATTTGAAGGAATAAATATGATTAGCGTTAATATCGATAAACTTATATATAATCTTTTCATTTAAATATAATTCTCTTAATTATACTTACCGTTTTAGACATTTGAAAAAACACCGTAGATTAATCAAAATTCAAAATTATCAACGGTTTTTTTAACAACATCAAAAAAACAATTGTTCCGTTTATTTTGATAGACTCATCAATGCATCAAATTTAGCCAATACTTTACTTTGATGGCAATGAAAAAGATTGGATACTTTAGATTTCTAAATGAAATAAGATGCTCACTTTAAGCCATAAACATTCTTCATAGAACTAAAGATTGTCTCGGGATCGGAATACTTCACTTCCCAACCGATCAGCCTTTTGACCAGATCGCAGCTTGCAATTAATTCTTTCGGATCGCCTTCCCTTCTTTCTACAATTTCATAGTTTATTTTTTTGTTTGTAACTTTTTCCGCGGCTTTAATTATTTCCAAAACAGAATACCCGGAACCAGTTCCTAAATTAACAACCAAATTTTTCCCCTCCTCAATCAGGTAGTCCATTGCAAGTATATGAGCAGAAGCGAGATCATTTACGTGGATATAATCCCGTATACAAGTCCCGTCGGGAGTGTCATAATCGTTTCCGAAGACTTTCATTTGTTTTCTCATACCGGCGGCGGTTTCCATTACAATAGGAGAAAGATTAGCCGCGTTCCTTTCCATTCCTTTCACTCTTCCCTTTACATCATAGCCTGTTGCATTGAAATATCTTAGCGCTGCGTAGTATATTCCTTTTAACTTGCTGAACCACTCAAGATTCTGCTCAATCACTATTTTTGTGAATCCGTAATAATTTGTTGGATTTTTCGGATGGTTCTCATCGATCGGGAGATACTGCGGTTCACCATAAACGGCGGCTGATGAAGAGAAAACAAAGTATTTCGTTTCGTGCTCAACCATTTGCTTCAAGAGATTAACTGTACCGTTAATATTATTCACAGCATATTTAACCGGGTTGGTCATCGATTCACCGGCAGCTTTGGAAGCCGCAAAATGAAAAATAACATCCACTCTGTCCTTAAAAGCTCTTTCAATATCTTCTGTTTTACGGACATCTCCTTTAATAACCTTTGAACCCGGATGAACATTTTCTTCGAGTCCCGTTGAAAAATTATCAAAGACTGTTACATTATAACCGAGTTCAACCAGGTCGTGTACAATATGACTCCCAATATACCCGACTCCGCCGGTTACTAAAATATTTTTCACGTCTGACATTAATTTCTCGATTATGGTTATTAATTTGCCCTGTATAATAAAATTAAAAAACTTGTAATAAAGTAAAAATTTTTTATTCGAAAATAAGGTTTTTGATAAGAATAATTTAGAGGTTTTGTAAGAAAACAAAATTTAATTATTAACTTTAAATTCCTTTAACTCTGATAACAACACCTGGTTTGTTACCGGTTTTCTTAAAAATTTATTGGCACCGGCATTCATAGCAATTTGTTCGTATTTTTTAAACGCATTTGCTGTTACAACAATTATTGGAGTTGATTTATACCCTTCCATCTTT
>CAZRIQ010000462.1:0-2424 GCA_964600175.1 uncultured Melioribacter sp.
CTCTTTATGTTAGTCTTCGGTAAAGTTATATAATCAAATTCCGAATTCACAAAAATATTATTGAATTGATCCAACCTCTTCGAAAATCCTATAGATGTCGAGTAAAATTTACTGTCGAAATCGCTTCCGTATAATAATTTTGCCTGCTCACTCTTGTTGCTTAATTTCAAAAAAGATAACCCGAACGAAATGCCTATATTATTATTGGATTGGAAAGCAGGGTTTTCGTAAAGAAGAGTAAAATGAGGATCATAACCAAGACTGATTATAGATCTCATTTCTTCGTTTCTTCCACGGAAATTTTTGTATGTAATATACAAACCGTAGGAGTAATCTTTTATCGACCCTTTTTGTTTGTGAAGAAAAGGTATAGGATAAATATACCATGTCTCCCTCACATCTATTTGCACAATAGAATTGCCGTCTTCAATGACCGGATAAATATCGACTTTGCTGAAAAGTTTTAAGCTGAATACCCTTTCCCTACTGTATTCAAGATCGGACTTTGCAATCATATCACCCGGCTTAAAAGTAAGTTCGCGGAGAATAATAAAATCCTGGGTTATATCGTTCCCGGTTATTTGAATCGAGTCGACACGAATATTTATTTCTTCGGCTATAGCAGAATCCGGTACCAAAGAAAAAAGATTTGAGAAAGCGTTAGTCGTTATCGTCTGGAAAAATATTACGGAAAGAAAGATTAAAATTGATTTATTAATATGATGTTCTCCACGTTGAAAATTATTTGTTTCTATTCACACCGCTGTTATAGTATAGTACTTTGATGCAGCTGTCTTGAATTACATTAATCCCTTTATCTTTAACCGGTTTGACTGCTTTGTCATTTTTAATTCCAAGTTGAAGCCAAAGTGTCTTAGGATTTTTCTTTAGTATGTCGTCAATGATGCCGGGAATGTCTACCGACTTACGGAAAACGTCAACAATATCAATCTCGAAAGGAATATCGGCTAGTGACGGATAAACGTCAATGTTATTAATTTTTCCTTCGAATTTCGGATTCACACCTACTACCTGATAACCTTTTTCCAACAAAAAATCTGCAATCTCCCTGCTCGTCTTTCTCGGGTTTCTTGAAATGCCTACAACTGCAATCGTTTCGGCATCGGTTAATATCTTATTAATCTCTTTCAGATCGGTCAATTTTTCGAAACGCTTTCAGTTTGATACTCGCTTACAGGCAAACAACTGCAAACAAGATTTCTATCGCCGTAAGCATTATTAATTCTTCCAACACTTGGCCAAAATTTATTCGTTTTCGTGTAACTTGAAGGGAATGCAGCTTTTTCCCTGCTGTAGGGATGTTTCCAATCGCCAGCAGTTACGTCTTGAGCTGTATGCGGAGAATTTTTCAGAACGTTGTCGGTTTTATCGGCAGTTCCATTTTCGACCTCTTCTATTTCTTTCTTAATGGAAATCAGTGCATCACAGAATTTATTCAACTCTGCAAATGATTCACTCTCGGTCGGTTCAACCATTAACGTTCCCGGAACCGGGAATGAAACCGTCGGTGCGTGATAGCCGTAATCCATTAATCTTTTTGCTACGTCTTCAACCTCCACACCGGCTGTCTGTTTGAATTTTCTAAGATCAAAAATAAGTTCATGAGCCACGAAACCGTTTCTGCCAGAGTAAAGAACATCATAATAAGGTTCGAGTTTTGCTTTAATATAATTTGCATTCAGGATTGCTGCTTTAGTTGCCTCGGTCAAACCGACACTTCCCATCATTTTAATGTACGCATAGGAAATCACAAGAATGCCTGCACTTCCCCACGGTGCAGAAGATACGGCAGTAATTGATTTGCTTGAACCAACTTTTACTACTGAATGCCCCGGTAAAAACGGAACCAAATGTTCTGCAATAGCGATCGGTCCGACTCCCGGTCCGCCGCCGCCGTGCGGAATTGTAAATGTCTTATGTAAATTCAAATGACAAACATCCGCACCAATTGTTTTGGGATTTGTCAAACCGACTTGGGCATTCAAATTTGCGCCGTCCATATAAACCTGTCCGCCGCATCTATGAATGATATTACATATATCAACAATATTTTCTTCAAACACCCCGTGAGTTGATGGATAGGTAACCATTAACGCCGCAAGCACATCTTTATTCTGCTCGGCTTTAAGCCGTAAGTCTTCTGTATCGATATTCCCATTTTCATCGCACTTTACAACTACAACTTTGTTTCCTGCCATAACTGCACTGGCGGGATTTGTACCGTGAGCAGAAGAAGGAATCAAAACAACATTCCTGTTGTGGTCCCCCCGGCTTCGATGATAAGCCCTAATCACCATCAGACCCGTGAATTCACCTTGTGCACCTGAATTCGGCTGCAACGAAACTCCAGCAAAACCGGTTATTTTTTTCAATTGATCTCCCAGGCTTTCAAACAAAATCTTA
>CAZRIQ010000463.1:0-2407 GCA_964600175.1 uncultured Melioribacter sp.
TCCGAGTACCGACACGGAGAAGAAAAGTTTCTCTTACGATCTTTTCCCGGCAAGTTTAATACAGGATGTAATCACTGCCAAAACATTTACTCCCGACGAGCCGGCAGATTTTTCCGGCGGACTCGTCCAGATAAACACAATAGAATTTCCATCCAAATTTATTTTCGATATAACGACTTCGGGAACATATAATACAAAGACTACCGGTAAATCATTTACTACTTACAACGGGGGCGGTTCTGATTTTCTCGGTTACGATGACGGTTCGAGAAGTATGCCTTCGGTTATAAACGATACTAAAGTAGCCAGGGGCAATTACTCCGATTCCGCTTTAATTGCAATATCAAAAGCATTTAAAAATGATTGGGGTACCCGTTCTGTAAATGCTCCTCTAAACGGTTCTTTCAAAGTAAATATTGGTAACAAATACGACGTTGCAAACAAAAGTGTTTTTGGGTTCATGGGGTCGTTCACTTATTCCAATTCCGGAAACACAAAGAGTCTTGAAAAAAGTTTTTATGATTTCAGCGGTCCGCGTTATCAATATCAAGGATCAAGCTATACGCGTACTGTTAATTGGGGCGGTTTGTTGAATTTCAGTTATAAGTTCGGCGGTACAAATAAAATCAGTTTCAAAAATATTTATAACCAGGATGCGGACGATATCACTACCTTTTACGAGGGAGATTACCGTTACGCCGAACAGTATAGGGAAATCACTTCGTTAGATTACGTGTCGCGTTCATTACTATCGAGCCAATTGATTGGTGAACATGCATTTAGTCTTTTTAACGGTTTGAATCTTAACTGGACATTGAGTTATGCGAAATCGAAAAGGGACGAACCCGATGCAAGAAGGTATGTTTACAAAAGGAACCTGGATGAATCGACTTCCACACCGCTTGTATTTTTAGTCGATCCTTCGGTCGATACACGTTATTACGGAAAACTGTCTGACAAGATTGTGAACGGCAATATCGACTTCACAATTAAATTGTTTGAAGATCCTTACATGCCTAAGCTTAAAGTAGGCTATGCTTATAACAAAAAGGACAGAACTTTTGATGCAAGAACATTTGGCTTTAGAAAAGCCGGCGGTTCTTACGATCCTAATCTTTTCTACTCTTCGGTTGATTCGATCTTTCAAACAGAGAATATGACAAACAAAGTTTTACAAGTTCAGGAAGTAACAAAACCTTCCGATAGTTATATCTCACGCCAGGATATAAATGCAGGGTATTTTATGTTCGATGCAACGGCGTTCAATAAATTGAGAATAGTTGCAGGTGCACGGGTTGAAAATTCGGTTCAAAAACTTAACACAATCGACTTAAGGGGCGAACCGATCGATTTGAAAAATACGTATAACGATGTTCTGCCGAGTCTTAACCTTACGTATTACCTGAATGACTGGGTCAATATTAGAACCGCTTTCAGCATTACTCTTGCAAGACCGGAGTTTAGAGAAATGGCTCCGTTCAGTTATTTCAATTTTATAAGTAATGAGCTCGTTGAAGGTAATCCCGATCTAAAAAGAACATTAATAAATAATTATGACTTTAGGATTGAACTTTTCCCGGGTGCGGGCGAATTAGTAGCGGTAAGTGCATTCTATAAAAGATTCAAAGCACCGATAGAGGAAACTCTTGAAGCCGCTGCAAATGAACCGATTAGATCTTTTGCCAATGCCGATAAAGCAACAAATTACGGAATTGAGTTTGAAGTAAGAAAAAATCTTCTTTTCATTTCGGAACTTTTCCGAAACTTTTCTTTTGTAGGCAATGCAAGCTTTATACATTCTCGAATTGAAATAAGTAACAACAATTTTCAGCAATCCGATAGACCCCAACAAGGACAAGCACCTTATATATTCAACTTAGGACTTTATTACGACAATCCCGACGCCGGTTTAAGTACATCGGTTACTTATAACAAAGTCGGGGAAAGAATAGCAACCGTAGGAACCAAGCAGCTTGGAAATACACTTGAGAAACCTGTGGACCTTATTGATTTCTCAATCTCTAAAGCAGTTCTAAATAATTTCACTCTGAAACTTTCCGTAAGAGATTTAATGAACCAGGATAGAGTTTTTATCCAACAAGCCCCGGGAGGTGATAGAATATCCGAACGACAAATTACTGGGAGAAATATAGCGCTATCTGTTAAATATAATTTATAATCAATCACACTAAAAGAAAAGGAGTAATAATGAGAAAGCTTACATTGCTGTGCTTGCTTTTATTTAGCGGTATTAACTTTGCACAAACGGTTTTATCGGGAGACATTACAACCGACATGACTCTAACAGCTGACAATAGCTACATGTTAAGCGGGTTGGTAAGAGTACAAAGCGGTGCTACACTTACAATTGAACCGGGAACAATAATCTATGGTGAAAGTTCATCTC
>CAZRIQ010000464.1:0-2401 GCA_964600175.1 uncultured Melioribacter sp.
AATATTGTCGTTTACTTTTAACTCATTTAGCAGTTCAAAATGCGGCTGCGAAAAGTTTTCAATTTCTTCCGGTTTTCTCTCCAATGTATATGTATAACCGTTCTGATCAACTTCCCAATATGAGTAGTTTACCTTTCTAAGATTTTTATCTTTAACAGCAAACTTAGGTAAACCGGTATAGGCCAAACCATCCGCTATAGGTCCGCCGTATAAATTGATCTGAGTTGTAAAATTTTTATCGTATCGGACAGCAGACAAATAATAAGAATTAAAATCCGTCCAGCTTGAATTTCTGTAGCCGCTGCTTAGTGTATGAGAAAACTTAGCAGAGAAAGAATATTTATTGTCAATTAAGCCGCTACCTACACTTACTCCGTATTTGCGTGTGTTATAACTTCCTAACGAACTAGTGAAGTTTATCGTAGGTTTATCAGTAAATGAAGATGTAATAATATTTATTGCTCCGCCAACAGCCGGGTATCCGATAACTCCGGAACCAGCACCACGCTGGACTTGAATTAATTCCGTATTCTCAAGTAAATCTGGAAAGTCCAGCCAGTACACGTTATGATCTTCCGGGTCGTTTTGCGGAATCCCGTTTACTGAAACCGAAATTCTTCTTTGATCAAATCCACGAATACTTAAATAGTTATAACCGATTCCGTTTCCGTTTTCAGAATAGAAAGTCGTAGATGGTAAGTAACTTAATACTTCCGGAATATCTTGTACGGTATAATCTTTTTGAATATCTGCTTTTTTAATCTTGGAAAATGTTATTGGTGTTCTTCCCTTTTCTCCTATACTTGCTTCGACTAAAACAGTCTGCCCGGGTATCAATTCACTTTGCATGTAAATACTTTTAATTTCATTAGGTTGGAATTCCGAAACGGTGAGCGTTTTTGTTTCAAACCCAACATAACTGATCGTTATGTGATCAGAAGTGTTTAAGGGGGTATTTAGTTGAAAATAACCTAATGAATCTGAAGCTGTGCCTATGTTTGTACCTTTTACAGTAACGTTTGCAAAAGGCAAAGGCTTGTTATTTTCTGCATTAAATATTCTTCCCTTAATTTGTGCGAAGGAAGATGCAGAATAAAATGAAGTACTTAATTATTCTTTTTTTGTTTTATTCTGCATCTTCGTTCGCACTAATTTAGGGAAGAATAGTTATTGCAGAAGGTAGCGAGGCGTTCTTCACTTAATTTGCGAGAAGGAAGATGCAGAATAAAACAAAAAAAGAATAATTAATTTTTTCATTTTATTCCTCCTTTTTTAATGATGAGAAATAAAAAAGCCGTCTCGGGAAAACGGCTACTTGATTATTCTTTCCTGCCATTTTCCTACGCTGGTATTATCCAGATCAGGTTCAAGGGTATGATCTCAGCCGCTCTCATATTAATGAGGGCACCCCTAACGACTTTTTCACTAATAAAAAGAACTTTATCGATTAATTCATGATCTTAAGTTTCTGACCGACTTTTATTTTATCGTCAGATAATTTATTCCAACTAATTATATCCGAAACATGTACGTTATAATCCCTGGCAATTGTCCAGAGTGATTCTCCTTCCTTAACCTTGTGAATCTTTGAATTACCTTTTGTCTCTTTTTTCTTTTCTACTTCTTGTACAGGTTCTAGTTTTGTTTCGGTACCTTTTTCCTTAACAACAAGCTGCTGCCCGACTTTAATCAAATTACCTTTTATGTTGTTTCGTTCTCTAAGTGACTTGGAAGATATTCCGAATTTCTCCGCAATCTCGCCAACAGTGTCACCTTTTTTAACAATGTAATAAACCGAATTATCTGTGTTACTTTTATAATTGTTCGAACTCGAGGAATTATCATTATCATCGGAGAGGTCGGCATTCGTGTAGATAGTAAGCGACTTACCTGCAATCAAAGTATTATCGTCTAATTTATTCCATTGTTTTATATCGGAGATCTTCACCTTATAAGTTTCAGCAATCTCACCAATCGTATCGCCCTTTTTAATCCTATAGTTTATTTCATTCCCTTCTTTTCTTGTTGTGTTATCGCCGTAAGATTCAGGATTATCTTTTCCATGTATAGTTAAACTTTTACCCGCCACTATTCTATTGGAAGAAAGTTTATTCCAGAGTCTTAATTGTGCAACAGAAACCCCGAATTTTAATGCGATTTCACTTAAGGAATCACCTCTTTTAACCCTGTATTTTGTTGTTGATCTTTCTGTAGGGTCATTCGATGATTTGTTTGCAGCATAATATCTCGGATCGCCCGTATAAATCATTAACTTCTTTCCTTTATAGATTCTGCTACTTCTAAGGTTATTCCACTCCTTTAATTGAGAAACACTAACACCATACTTCATAGCAATAGTAGAAAGATTTTCACCAAATCTGATTCTATGCTCTATCCAAGT
>CAZRIQ010000465.1:0-2393 GCA_964600175.1 uncultured Melioribacter sp.
GGCTGAGTATTATAAATACTTACGTGCTATTGGCAATTTCATCAAGCAACAGTATTTAAAGAAAGTAATCCCCGGCATGAAAGAAAAAAAAGAACAATGGCAAGATGAAAGCTATTCAGCAAAAATGGATAGGCTTGTTAATGAGGTTGCAAGAGAAACAAATTCTAAATTCTCAACTTCTGAAATGACAAAGCTTGTAAAACAAATGATATTTAAAACTGACAAATATCAAAAGACTAAGTTCAGAACTGCTGCTGATTATGGCTTTGGTATCGACATTGAAGAATTACCAGATTTTAAAGGCTATAAGCAATTTATTAATTCTGTCATAGAAAAGAACATATCAGAGATTAAATACTTGCGTGAAGAAACTTTGCATAGGTTAGAAATGGGCTTAAGGACAGCGATACAAAAAGGTACATCCACGTCACAACTAACAGCCGAAATTGTAAAAGCTGGACAGATAACTAAAAAAAGAGCTGCCGGTATTGCAAGAAACGAGATCAAAAACCTCACATCCGCACTAAATCAAAAACGTGCTGTCAATGCAGGGTTTGAAATGTATATCTGGCAAAACGCAGGGGATCAAAGAGTTAGAGGCAACCCGAACGGTTTATATCCAAAGGCACGACCTAGTCACTGGATAATGGAAGGGCTTTATTGTCGCTATGATAACGATAATGTTTATTCATCGGATAAAGGTAAAACGTGGAAAAGAAGAACTGCATTAATGCCTAAAGGAAAACCGGGCGTTACAGACATCAACTGTAGATGCCTTGATTTACCTGTTATATAAAAGTCTTGTTATTAATGAATTTATTTATCTCGCTGAGTCGATACCTGACTTTTTTACCTATCTTAACATAAGGAATCTTAGGTCCTTTGTTTTTCTTTAATCGCCAGTTAGATAAAGTTTTTGTTGTAACGCCTAAAATGTTAGCGGCTTCCTTTGATGTTAAAAGAGTATCGTGTATATTCAGAATATCCCCCTTAATCCCTGTTGGTCATTATATCCGAAAGTAGGGTAAAAGGTCAATTAAAACCTTTTAATCACAATACTTTTTGCTTTACACTAAGAATATGATCAAACAATTTCACGATTCTATAGAGCTAAAAGGCAAACACGCAACAATTATGCGTGACGGAATTTATCTCTACATGCCTAGTGAAATTGGCATTGATGATGGGCGTGATCCTAATATTCCGGTCCAGGTAATGAGGCCAGCATCCGAAGTTATAAAGGCAAAACAACGGTTTGACGAACTGAAAAGGCTGCCTATTACGATCAGACATCCTAATTTATTTTTGGATCATGCTGATGAAAAGACTTGGACAAACGGACAAGCTGAGAATCCTGTTATCACAACAAACGGTATCAGGACCTTAATTGACTGTGTTGTGGATATTAAAAATGAAGGGATTAAAGATTACGAAGCGGGAACAAAAGAGTTGTCATGTGGTTGGTCCGGTGAATTTGTAAAAGCGGATAATGGTCCTTGTGAATTTTTGCAACTCTTTAACGATATTAACCATATTGCCATCGTTCCGGCTGGCAGATGTGGACCAACTTGTAAGATAAACGATGAAAATAAAATTGGAGGTAAAAACATGACGATTGTTGATAAAATCTTAAATTTTCTTAAGCTAAAAAAGATTGAAGTCACCGACGAAGAAAAGAAAGTTCTTGATTAAATCTTTTTAGATGAAGAAGAAGAAAAAGAAAAAACAGAAGATAAGAAGAAAAAGAAAAAATCTAAAGACGAAGACCCGGACGAGGAAGATTGTAACGACGAGGACGAGGAAGAAGAAGAAAAAATGAAAGACAAAAAGAAGAAAAACAAAGATGCTGCTGTCCTTGATGCTGCTGTAAAAGACGCATATGCAAAAGGTCAGAAGGATTTAAGAGATAAATATGTTAAGAGTTTTAACGACATTTTACCTATTCTTTCAGGTCTTAAACCTTCTGAAATCAAAGATAAGACACCTTGTGAAATCAAGTCTTTGTTTATTAAAAACGTAGCAGACCAAGAGATTAAGGATTCCGATCCTGCTCTGGATGCTGTGTTTAACATGGTTTTCAAAAACTATGAACATCCAGCTTACAAAGAATCTCATAATATTTCTGACGAAAACAAGGTTAATGTCGCTGACAGTATCAGCGGACTTAATTTTAATAAATCAAATACGGAGGTGAAATAATATGTCAATAACTTTAAATGCAAGAATTTTGCAAACAGACACCCCGGTTATTGCACAGAACCTAAAGGGTGCATTAGCTCAGTCTATTAGACAGCTTGCTTACGAGGGTGATGTTGCTCTTGCTGACGAATATGTATTCGGATATTCTCAGTGGGTAGCATTAGGGCCTAATAAGGGAGCTATCCCGGTTGCTG
>CAZRIQ010000466.1:0-2382 GCA_964600175.1 uncultured Melioribacter sp.
GCAAACAGTGCAGAATTTGTAAAAGGTAAGTACAGTGTAATTCATATAATGCCCGAACAAATTAAAGTGAAAACCAAGGGTGCAACGATGCGGCTTGGCGCATATCCGTGTGTGCTGAAAAAGAAAACCAAATCCTATGAAGCATATAAAAAACAGAAGATTTCCGAAAGACATCGACATCGTTACGAAGTGAATAATAAATACAGAGACATACTTGAAAAAAACGGGCTAATTATAAGCGGTCTTTCCCCGGACGAAAGATTGGTAGAAATGATGGAATTACGCGATCACCCTTGGTTTGTCGGATGTCAGTTTCATCCCGAGTTAAAATCGAGGGCGACAAATGCACACCCGCTATTCAGAGAATTTATCAAAGCTGCAGTAGAATATTCAAATAGGAAAGATAAAAATTGAGACTTAGAATTTTATTCTTCCTCTTATGTTTCCTCTCAATAACAATTAATGCTCAAAGTCCCACAGTACATAATCTAATAAGACGCGGTTTAAATTCGGCTTACAACATGGATTTTACCGGGGCGGAGAATACGTTCAACAGAATAATTGAATTGGATAAAGATCAACCTTACGGATACTATAACATTGCTCATTTACATTTTTGGCTTTTTCTCGGCTCGAAAGATCCCGGCGAGTATTTTACATTCTTGAAGTATTCTGATATGGCTATGGAGAAAGCCCAGAAGAAATTGGAAAAGAATGAAGACGATCCGGATATAAACTATTTGGTTGGGAATGTAAATTTGTTGAGGGCTATGGCTCACGCAATGAACAATAATGTCCTCGACGCTTTCTGGGAAAGTAAAAATGCTATGAACAGTTTTGAAGCAACTCTCGATGCGGATTCAACTTACTATGATGCATACATGGGTTTGGGTCTGCTCGATTACGCACTTGGCTATGTTCCCGGCATGTTTAAGTGGGCGGTTAATTTAAGTGGTTTGTCTTCGGATAAAAATAGGGGATTAAGATACTTACTTCTTTCTTATAAGAAAGGGCATTTCGATAAAACGGAAAATGAATTTCACCTGGCGAAAGTTTATACCGACTATCTTGCCAATTACGATTCGGCATCAATCTATTTAAACCGCTTGTTAAACAAATACCCAAACGACATTTTATTCTTATATCAAAACGCACTTACAAATATCAAAGCAAGAAAATTAGATAGAGCCGAAGCTTCACTGAACAAAATAATTAGGATAAGTAACAAGAAAATTCCTGTAATCAACTCACTTGCTCATTTTAGGAAAGGAGAAATTTATTTCCGGGAGAATGATTACGATAACGCTATTAAAGAGTATCAAACGTTTGTGGACACTACTAAAGATTTTGATTATGTCGGTATGGCAAATTTTAGAATCGCTTTGTGTAGTGCTTTCCTGGGCGATACCAGCACTGCAAAGAAGTATTTGGTTGAAGCTAAAAGCAACGGCAACCCGGACATTTTCGAAGACTCGTATGCAAAGTCGAGAAGTGAAAGGTATTTTGATACCGGTTTCACTAAAGATTATTTATTTGTTGTTAAAATGCGGAACTACCTTGAGTCGGCGAAATACAGGGCGGTTTACGACAGCCTAAAAACCCGGTACGAACAAATTACAGATGAAAGCAACAAGGCAATGGCGTTGGTATATTTGTCGGAAGCAAGTCTTCATTTGGCTAAATATCCTGCCGCTGCTACTTATTTGGAAAAAATAGATTCGCTCGACTACCGGAACGAAAAATGGGTTAAGCCTTATTCTCTTTACTTGCTTGCCATGGCAAATTATCTTGTAAAAGCAAAGAAAGGCGCTGCAGAGTATTTGGCGGAAGCCGAAGATAACAACGACTTCGAATTCAAAGACAATTTGCAAGCCCGGATGTACAACCTTAAGCGGAAACTAGCCGTTAAATAATTTTGCATTCCGTCACTTATATTACGGTTTTGATTGAAAATTTAAGCTTATTTCAATAATTTTTACCTGAAAAATTAATTATGCTGAAAGTCGCTGTATTTGTATCCGGACGGGGTTCAAATTTAAAATCAGTGTTTAATTCCGTACCGGCTGAAAAAGTAAAAATAGTTGCCGTCGTAAGTAATAAAGACGATTGTCCTGCAATTGATTTTGCAAGAGAGAACGGAATCGATGTTTTTTTAGTAAATGAAAAAGGAAGGACCGGTTTTATTGATTACGAAAGTCTTGCTGAAAATTTTGGAAAGTTGAATGTCGGTTTAATTGTTTTAGCCGGATTCTTGAAAAAGATCCCCGATAAGTTTGTTGATAGATTCGAAAACAAAATAATTAATATTCACACTGCGCTGCTTCCGTTGTTCGGCGGAGCCGGGATGTACGGTATAAATGTTCACAAAGCTGTTTTTGAATC
>CAZRIQ010000467.1:0-2379 GCA_964600175.1 uncultured Melioribacter sp.
GCCGACTTGCTCGTTAAACAGTTAAAATTTACCGATGCCGATATCGGTTTGCTGCAGGGTATTTATAGTTTTCCCAACATTATTATGGTTCTTGTCGGCGGTATTATTATAGATCGAATTGGAACCAGGCTGTCGGTTTTGATTTTCACGATACTGATAATGATCGGTTCTATTGTAACCGCTGTAACCGGGCAATTATTTGTAATGGCTGCCGGACGTTTAATTTTCGGTCTAGGTGCCGAATCAATGATAGTTGCTATCACAACAATTATTGCCAGATATTTTAAGGGAAAAGAACTTTCATTTGCATTCGGATTAAATCTTACAGTTGCGCGTCTCGGTTCGTTTCTTGCCTTGAATTCTCCGACGTGGGGTAAGAATCTTTACAATTATTGGCAATCGCCGTTATGGATAACAGTTGGTGCAGGTATCTTTGCACTGGTTACAATAGTAGTTTATTACTTCCTTGATTTTGCCGGGACAAAAAAATACTCTTTACCGAAAGAAGGAGAGCAGGACAAAATTGTTCTCAGAGAAATATTCACCTTCCACAAATCTTTTTGGTACATAACTGCGTTGTGTGTTACTTTCTATTCGGCAATGTTTCCTTTCCAAACATTTGCCATCAAATTTTTCCAGGATGCTCACGGAACAACGCGTGAGGTCGGCGGCAATTTATCAAGCATGCTTACTTTAGCAGCAATGTTTTTCACACCGCTGTTTGGTCTGCTTGCCGATAAAATCGGTAAAAGATCTTTATTGATGATGTTTGGTTCTCTGCTCATTATTCCTGTCTATTTGATGATGGCATATAAATTCGGAAGACCGGATGTAATGGGTCCGGACAGTTTTGTTGATATCAATATAAATTTCTTTGATATACATGCAGCTATACCGTTGTATTTATTGCTTCCGATGTCTATGATGGGCATTGCTTTTTCATTGGTACCTGCGGTTATGTGGCCCTCTGTTGCGTTGATAGTTGATAATAAGAAATTGGGTACCGGGTACGGGCTGATGACAATGATTCAGAATATAGGGCTCTTTGCATTCAACCTTATTATTGGTTTTTCAAATGATATTTCACAAGCCAGTGCACAAAATCCTTCAGGTTACAATTTAGGTATGTGGATTTTCTCATCGCTGGGATTTTTCGGATTACTATTTGCATTTCTATTACGCCGAAGCGAAATGGGTGCTACAGGGCATGGATTAGAGAAGGGGATGCAAAAATCATAGAACGGAATTAATTTATTTGAATAATTTTCGTATTTTTTTATTCGGATAATAGAATCAATAGATGAGAATTAGAATAATTTTACTATTAGCGTTCAGTTTTTACCTGTTCGCAACTTCCAATACATATACGCAAACCCTTGGTTTTGGATGCCTTGGTTTAAGCGGTGTCTATGGTGGAATAACCCAATTCAATTATAAAGCCGACGGACTAAACGAAAGTTTAATGGTATTAACCCAAGGTACTACATCGACCGATGACGATTTAAAATTTGAAAAAGCAACCGGTTATAGGATAGGTGCAAATATATTCCGTGCAAAATTTAAAAAACTATTCTTTTCGGCAAAAGGATTTTTCCAATTTCTTAAAGAGGAACATAGCTATAAACAATACAGTTCTTCCGGAGTGCTGACGAACACTTACCGGTTATCGTTGAATCACTGGGGTGTCGGAATTGATATTGGTGTTCCACTCTCAACGTTATTCGACTTAAAATTACTCGAGGGCGGGGTTATGTTTTTTAATCCTGACTTTGTAAATGAAGTTTCACTCGACGGTACGATTCAGCATGATTCTAAAATTGAACCTGATCAATCAAAAATCGGTTATTACGTGGGCGGCGGGTTGATTATTCATTTAGTCCCCGATTACATTAGCGTCGAAGGTACGGCGGCTTATTCATTCTTTAAAATAAACAAAATGGGTAACGATTCTAACTATATCATTCCGATAAGCCAGATCTCCCAAAATTTTATTGAACAGGGTGGTTTCATCGCAGTTTTACAACTCAATATAGGATTCCCGCTCTAAATCGATTTTTGATTCTTATTACCTGCCCGACTTCAAATATCACTTAACAAAAATCTTCCACACTACATTTAATTGATAATAGCGCATATTTTTCATACATTTGCCGACTAAAAAATTCAGAAAAATTGAGAAAAATGAAACTATTTAACGATTTGAACGAACAGCAGAAAGAAGCTGTTATATATAATTCCGGTCCTCATATGGTTGTAGCAGGAGCAGGATCGGGCAAAACAAGGGTATTAACCTATAAAATTGCATATCTAATAAGTGAAAAGACCGATCCGTCTTCAATTTTGGCACTTACTTTTACAAATAAAGCCGCCAAAGAAATG
>CAZRIQ010000468.1:0-2377 GCA_964600175.1 uncultured Melioribacter sp.
GTTTAATTAGCTACGAGGAGTTATAAGTGATGAGAGAAAAACATATTAACTTGACATTACATATATGGCGCCAGGAATCTCCGGCTGCTAAAGGCAGATTTGATAAATTTCAAGTCTCGGTTTCTCCCGAAGCCTCAATTCTTGAAATGCTTGACGAGTTGAACAATAGATTGGAGAAAGAAGGAAAAATTCCGATTGCTTTTGAAAGTGACTGCCGCGAAGGTATCTGCGGTACTTGCGGATTGGTTGTCAACGGACACCCGCACGGACCTTTGCCAAAAACTGCGACGTGCCAATTGCACATGAGAAATTTCAAAGACGGCGAAACTTTATACATCGAACCGTTTCGTGCCAAAGCATTCCCGATTATGAAAGACTTAATTGTAGACCGTTCCGGGTTTGATAAAATTCAGCAGGCGGGAGGATACGTTTCATTTAATTCCGGCAGTGCACCGGATGCAAATGCGATTCCTATTGCTAAGGAAATGGCTGATTTGGCTTTAGATGCTGCGGAATGTATCGGGTGCGGCGCGTGTGTTGCAGCTTGTAAAAATGCGTCGGCAATGCTGTTTGTCAGTGCGAAAGTTTCACAGTTTGCCAAACTGCCTCAAGGGCAAGCAGAAAGATACGAACGTGTTCAGGCTATGGTTGCTGCGATGGATGAAGCCGGATTCGGTTCATGTACCAACACTTATGCTTGCGAAGCCGAATGCCCGAAAGGTATTTCAATTAGAAATATTGCACAGATGAATAGAGACTACATCAAAGCAAAGGTCACGAAAGTAGAAGCGTAAACCAATTTTGAGTTTTGAATTAGTAATTTTGAATTGGAGACCCGGTGTGATGCCGGGTTTTTTTTGTTGAATCATTCAAAAATACCTTTATAATATAAGACTCTCACAACTTTATCTTCTTTGAGATAAAAGACTATGTACCAATGATAATATTCGTCAAAATGTGGTTCATATTTATCGGTTTTGAAATAATACTTTACAAAACTGGAATAGTTACTAAATTTTAAATCATAAGGTCCCACTAATCTTTCAAATTTAATCCCAATCTCATCCGGTGTTTTGAATAACCTAATTATTTTACTTAAAGAATCACCAATATTGATACATCTCGTTAACGCAAAGTCTGAGTTGATGATTTGAAAAGCATTTATTTTATTATCCGATTCATTAACCCAAACAGTAAAATTTTTGTACGAATATGCTGTATCGCCCTCAGGATAACTTTTATGAGTAGGTGTTCCATATTTTTGGATTATTGAGTTGATCGGTTTATCAAGATCAAATGCCCCTACCTTGAAATCATCACGAGTAAGAGTTTGACCAAAAGATATACTAAACAAAACAATAAGTATTAAAAACAGCTTGATAATATTTTTCATGTATTTCAGTAATTATGTCATTTTCTGGGGGGATATGGTCGTACCGTGCCCCAAGCAGAGGCCGCAGTCACGGTGCGACCGTAACAGCCGTGAAATTGCGGGCTATATGGGCATATTGCTTATTAATTCTTTAATGTGATTAATGTTGACACATTTAAGGTGACTCTTTGTGTTCCAAGAAATTTGCATCGCAATAACTTTAACAAACCGTAAAGACCATATTTCATTATTGGCAATATTTGAAGTACTAACTAAATGCACAAAAGAACCACTTAAACCATTTGCAGGTGGAAGCTTGGTTTTGTGGTTTCCTTTAAACCTATCTACATTTGCATTCATAGGATAATCACAATAAATGAAATCCTTTTCGGTTTTATTCAAAATAGGAATGGTTAGGTAGCTAAACCAAAATCGCCATCTATTCAAATCATTTTCGTAACGATGAGCAAATGGAAATCCACAAAGATGAAGATCTTCTTCATTGAAATTATATTCTCTAAAGTCATCAATGAAAATAAAATCTGATTGCTCATAAAATATTTCTTGAATAGTATCATCCAATATTTCAATTAAAGCAGTATCAAATGAATCCAAAGAACCAACGTAATTGAGTTTATCTATATTAACTTTTTCATTTGATTTTAATGTTATTACTGCGGATTCCATCTTGAAGAAATCATCTGCAACGTGTTTACAGGTAACAATATATTTTTTGCCATTAATCTGAACAAGATTTCCGGTTCCAATGCTTCCTACTAAGCACATTCTCGATTTTGCATATTCAGTTAAACTATTTCTAGCTTGTTCTTCAATTTCTTCTTTCATATATAGCACATATAACTATTATTTAAGCTGCAGAGTTAAGCATTCTCAGATTTTATTTTCTCCGGTTTTTGACATCATTGCCAATGCTCTCAAAAAACTTGTTATCAAAACTGCAAAAGAAATTAAGTGAAATTATAAATTGAAACAAGTTTAAATGTG
>CAZRIQ010000469.1:0-2073 GCA_964600175.1 uncultured Melioribacter sp.
ACTTTTACATTAAAGGGACCTTCCAGATTTATCAGATCACCAGTATTCCTGTACCAAACAACTTTTCCAAAAATTGAATTAACGATCAGATCTTTTTTCCCATCATTATCCCAGTCGGCAATACTTAATGTTGTATACCCCCATTTTTCTTCGGCAGGACCCTGAATAGATCCGTTTTTACCCGCCATTATCCGAATTACCTTCCCACCGGATCTCAATAGTATTGGCGCATCCCATCTGGGTTCCAACCCACTGCCGGAGTTTCTTATGTAACTGATATTCCCCGCTGAATTTCCGGAAATGATATCTTCCTTTCCATCGACATCCCAATTAATGCTTTATGGAGTTGAAAATTATCCAAATTTAAAATAATCGTCTTTTTGCTTAAGATATACCTGTTATCTAAAAACCGGCATATTGTTTTTTACTCTGCCAGTATTTCTAATAAATGCCACCCTCCCATCTTCATCGCCAACTACTAAATCAATATTGCCATCTTTATCGAAGTCAACAGCTACCGGGGTAATCATTTCAACGTGCAACCTGATTGTATCGTCATTTTCATCCACCAAAAAACGACCCTCGCTAAACTTTGGAACACTTTGTGTACCAATGTTTTTAAACCAGCTTAGTTTATCAACGAATTCGCCACATATGATATCCATTAAGCCGTCGTTGTCAAAATCAGCCATATTTGCTCCCGGAGCTCCATATGTCTCTAAAGGCTGGTTTCCGGCTAGAATTTTACCTTTATTCAGGTATTTTCCATTCTTATTTTCAAGTAAGTAGATAAATCCGCGGAGTGGCCCATTTGTCCATTTACCCTTTTTATCATACGCATTGTCCCAGCCATAATCGCCCCAGTCATCTATTCCAACAAGTATATCCTGGTCACTGTCATTGTCAAAATCGACATAACTCCACATATTGCTTCTGACTCTTGTAAAATCATGTCCCGGCAAAGTGTCGACAGGAATGAGGGAGGGCATTGAAAACAGGTTCTTTGTAAAATTGGTGTATTCAGTACCCTGGCTTATGACATACAAATCGTCACCAACATACGAAGCCTGTATGTTTTTATATGTGCTTTCAGAAAGTTTCTTTACAACGTCGAAAAGTGGCTTTGCCGGAGTGCCGATATTTTTAAACAAATAAAGACCTTTATATGGTGTATCGGGACATGAGTTGATAATATCAATTAATCCGTCACCGTCAAAATCGACAGGTATGGGGGTGCCCCAGAGACCTGTTCCTAAATCTACGATCAAATCAGGATTTTGATGTCTTACACGTATCTCATCTTTTGTTTGTGCCTCTACAAAATGATTAATCATAATAAGGCTCAGAAGCATTAGTATGCTTTTGTATTTCTCCCATTTCATAAATTCAGGATTTATTGAAACGTATTATCAACTCTGGTATCAAAAATAATACTATTGATAAAAATAATCATTCTGGATGACTATAGACACTTCTTCAGACAATATTGGAAAAGGGTTTCTTAGTAAAGGTTGTAGTTAAGTCCAATCTTAAGTCCGAAAACAATTAATTTTTGCTGAAACAGATGTGAACTAAATGGTATTACTGAATGAAGATCCAGATTTGGTGAAATGTCAAATGAAAATTTTTTAATCAAAATTTCCTTACCGACGCCTACACTCAAACCAAATCCGGTCTGCGCATCTGTTATCATGAACTCTCCCTTTCTTGGAAGGCCAAATTCTATCATAGATCCGAATCTTATGAAATAGTTACCCGGGTAATATTTTTTTAATAGTACTGGTATTGAAATTGTTTTGAGTGTTTCTGTAATATAGTCATCATAATAGGGATCAAAAACCAAATGATCCCGTATTGTGTACTTTGAATAACCAATGCCGGTTTCGAGAATCAGTTTTTTTGAAATGGGTCTTTGATACTTTAATCCTAATGTATATGCTACTTTCCCATGGGGAGTTGCAATTTTAGTAGCTTCGTGAGATCCAATCGGCTGGCATATACCAACATTGGTAAAATTCACTTTGTTTGATTTTTGTCGTTGTACTTTATAATTTGACGGAAGCTACTTTTTAC
>CAZRIQ010000469.1:2083-2370 GCA_964600175.1 uncultured Melioribacter sp.
GAATCCTATTTCGTTTCCTGTTCTTATCTCGTTTACAGAATCCTGGGAATAGATGATTGTATAAAGAGAGATGAAGAAAATGAAGAAGGATAATCTTTTCATCCCGATTGAATTTTTTAATAAACGTAGAATGAAGATTGTTTATTGAGTTTAAGGCAAATTATTTGATAATTTGGTGATAGTTTAGATAGCAGGAATCATACAAGATGAGATGGAAGTGTCTCTTTTCCAAGTATCTGCAAGGCTTATTGGCTTGATTAATAGTTGTCTGGGCTGGAGAAGATAAC
>CAZRIQ010000470.1:0-2367 GCA_964600175.1 uncultured Melioribacter sp.
GATACTTTGAAAACCAAGTTTGATGCTGAAAATATTTTTACAAAGAATGAATCGTATTTTAGAAAACTTGAGGGACTACCAGAAGAAGATGAAATATTTTTAGGTTCGATAAAAGAGGAGATCATTTCAGTCAATGACGTGAAGTATAAAATCAATTTTGAACTTGGTCATAAAACCGGTTTCTATTTTGATCAGTGTGACAACCGCGAGTTTGCCGGGAAATTTTGTAGAGATAAAACAGTGCTGGATTGCTTTTGCAATTCCGGCGGATTTGGATTACACACCGCGAAATATGGTGCTGAGTCAGTTACTTTTGTTGACTCATCAAGAAATGAAATTGAAAACGCTAAAAGTAATTTTGAGCTAAACGGATTCAAATGTGCTTCGGAGTTTGTAACTTCGGATGTTTTCGATTATCTTGAAAAATGTATAGCTGAAAACAAAAAGTTTGATGTCGTGGTTTTAGACCCGCCTTCATTCGCAAAAAATAAAAAGTCGTTAGCAGTTGCAATAAAAGGTTATGAAAAGCTGAATAGATTTGGAATGCAGGTTGTGAAAGACGACGGATTCCTTTTCACATCTTCGTGTTCATATCATCTTAAAAAAGAAAACTTTCTGGATGTATTAAAAATCTCTTCTCAAAAAGCTGAAAAAGAAACGAAACTGGTCTATTTCAACAGTGCATCTTTAGATCACCCGGCTCTCCCTGCAATGGAAGAAACATCCTACCTTAAATTTGCTTGTCTCGAAGTCCGAACACAAAAATAAAACCGGAATATTTTCTATATTTCGCCCGGAAATTCTTCATATCATTAATTATCCGGCAGAATTTAGTTGTTGAGGGGAAACTTTTAACCCTTAGTTTTGTAGAAAAACAGTCGATTTTTAAGCAAAATACAGGAGGATTAATTGGAAATTACAGAACTCAATGAGAAAATTAAGCGGGAAAGCGAGTTCGTAGACGTTCTATTAAATGAAATCGGGAAGGTGATTGTCGGTCAAAAGTACATGGTGGAGCGCCTTGTTGTTGGTCTTCTTTCGAACGGGCATATTTTACTTGAGGGCGTACCAGGTCTGGCTAAGACGCTGGCGATCAAATGTCTCGCTTCGTCAATGAAAGCAAAGTTTCAAAGAATACAATTCACACCTGATCTGCTTCCTGCCGATTTAATCGGCACACTCATTTTCAACCAGAAGGAAGGGAATTTCACAATCAAAAAAGGACCGATCTTTTCAAACTTCATTTTGGCAGACGAAATCAACAGAGCTCCCGCAAAAGTCCAGAGTGCTCTGCTCGAAGCAATGCAGGAAAGACAGGTTACTATCAGCGATTCTACTTTTAAGTTGGAAGAACCTTTCCTCGTTCTTGCGACTCAAAACCCGATTGAGCAGGAAGGAACTTATCCATTGCCGGAAGCGCAAGTCGATAGGTTCATGCTGAAAGTAAAAATTACTTACCCGAGTAAGGAAGAAGAATTAAAAATTATGAAACAGAACGTGGGCGATTCTTTGTTCGAAAAAATTCAGCCGGTTGTTTCGTCCGAGAGTATTATGAAAGCAAGAAAACTTGTGCAGGATGTTTATGTTGACGAAAAAATTGAAAGGTACATTCTTGACATTGTATTCGCTACAAGAAATCCTAAAGAATTTGGCTTAGATGAAATCACCGATTTGATTAGTTATGGAGCTTCTCCCAGGGCATCAATTAATTTGGCTCTCGGCGCACGTGCGCTCGCATTTATTAAGAGAAGAGGATATGTAATTCCCGAAGATGTAAGAAGTATTTGTCTTGATGTTTTGCGTCATAGAATTGCTGTTACGTATGAAGCCGAAGCGGAAGAAATTACTTCGGAGAACATAATCCAAAAAATATTAAACAAAGTTGAAGTGCCGTAAAAAAAGCGCATGAATGCATGACTCATCCAATCATGCACTAATGCATACATGCAAGAATGTTGTTTGCTTGCGGATAAAGTTAGTGAGAGGAAGTAGTTCTTATGTTAACTAAAGAATTATTAAAACAAGTTCGTCAAATTGAAATTCGCACAAGGGGATTGGTCAATGAAGTTTTCTCCGGTGAGTATCATTCCGTATTTAAAGGAAGGGGGATGGAATTCTCCGAGGTACGCGAGTACAACGTCGGCGACGATATAAGAAACATCGATTGGAACGTAACTGCGAGATTCGGTCATCCATTCGTTAAAATTTTTGAAGAAGAAAGAGAACTTACCGTGATGCTGCTTGTCGATATGAGCGGTTCGCTTTCTTTCGGAAGTGTTGAGAAAACTAAACAGCAAATTGCTGCGGAACTGAGTGCAATCCTAGCTTTCTCCGCATTGAAAAATAACGATAAAGTCGGTTTAATTT
>CAZRIQ010000471.1:0-2362 GCA_964600175.1 uncultured Melioribacter sp.
GTTCTAATAAAGGCAGATGAATTTACATTCAGAGCTTCCGGCACGGCAATTAAATTTCCAGGCTTTTTAACAATATACGATGAAACAACAGAAGACAGTAACGACAACAACGGAAATGGGGGAGCGATCCCGCTCGGTTTAACAGTTGAGCAATTACTCTCATTAATTGAATTGAAAAAGAATCAATCATTTACAAAGCCGCCGGCAAGATACACCGAAAGTTCATTGATAAAGGAATTGGAAAGCAACGGTATCGGTAGACCGAGTACTTATGCTTTTATTATGAGTACGATTCAAGATAGGAATTACGTAGAGCCGCAGGATAGAAGATTAGCACCGACAAAACTTGGTAAAAAAGTAAATGAAATACTGGTTGAAAATTTTCCGAATATATTTGATGTAAATTTTACAGCCAGGATGGAAGATGAACTTGATACAATCGCAGACGGTGATATTGGATATGAAAAAGTTCTGAACGATTTTTATGAGCCCTTTTCGAAAGCATTGGAAGAAGTAGAGTCTAAAATTGAAAAGCCGAAATGTGATAAATGCGGATCAGACATGGAAATCAAGATCGGCAGATTTGGAAAATTTTTCGCTTGCACAAATTATCCTACGTGCAAAAACATTAAATCGCTTAAGGATTTTTCAGAGAATAATTCTGAACCGGAATACACAGGCGATACTTGCCCGAAATGCGGTTCGAGAACAGTTTATAGGACTGGGAAGTTTGGAAGATTTATAGGATGTGAAAAATACCCGGACTGCGACTTTACTAAAGTTGTAACTACCGGTATAAAATGTCCGGAGTGCGGTGAAGGAGAACTTACAGCAAAAAGAACGAAACGCGGAAAAATATTTTTTGGCTGCAGTAGGTATCCTGATTGCACTTATGCTACGTGGAAATTTCCTAAGAAAGAAAGTTCGGTTGAAGAAGAGGAATATTAATCCTCTTTTTTTCTAAAAAATTATATAGTTCTTACAAAACGCTGCAGCATAAACAATATGAAAAACCAACTTGATATCGATGATGCTGTAAAATTATTTTTGACTGAATTCTCCGGTGTCGGCAGGGCATCGGAAAATACAATTCAGGCTTATAGTAGGGACTTATCACAGTTTATAGACTTTTGTGACGATCAAAAAGTATACTCGGTAGACAAAGTCACCGATAAATTTATACGCAGATTTGTTATCTACTTAAATTCGCAGGAATTGACAAAAAGTTCAATTTCAAGGAAACTTTCATCACTTAGAAAATTGTTTGATTTTCTCACAAAAAACGACCTTTTGGAAACTAACCCGGTATCCGAGATTCCAAATCCCAAAGTAAAAAGAAAACTTCCGGAGGTACTGAGTCTTGACTCTTTTTTAGAAATTTATAGATTGATAGACGAAGAATTTGAGTTTGAGAAAGCATCAAAATTAAAAGCTATTTTTGAATTACTTTATGGCTGCGCTCTTCGGGTATCCGAATTATGCGGATTAAATGTTAACGACTTCGATGTCAACAATAAAACTCTTCGCATACTTGGAAAAGGATCGAAAGTGAGAATTGTTCCTGTTGGAGAAAAATCATTTTCAATAGTCAAAGCATATCTAAATTCAAACAACATTAGTAATTCTACAAAACCTTTTTTCGCTAATTCAAAAGGGGAGAGGATAAACCGCATCTATGTTTATAATCTTGTAAAGAAATATATCTCAAAAGTAAGCGGTATTGAACAAAGGAGTCCGCACGTTTTAAGACACAGTGCAGCAACCCACATGCTGGATAACGGTGCGGATTTGATGGCAGTTAAAGAAATTCTCGGTCATGAAAATCTATCAACGACTCAAATTTACACTCATGTGAGTGTCGAGAGATTAAAACAAACATATAAGAAAGCTCATCCAAAATCATAAAGGAGTACGTATGAACATCCAAATAACATCACGGAAATTCCGAGCAAAGGATTCTTTGAAAAACTACATTAGTCGTAATGTTAAATCTTTGGAAAAACTTAACGATCAAATAATGGATGTAAATATAATTCTTAGTTTTACACATGCAAAAGACAGCATTAAAACTGTCGAAATGAACGCACAAATTCCCGGGAAAATGTTGTCAGGTAATTCTTCCACGGATGATTTTAAGAAGTCGATTGTGGAAGCCAAAAATAAATTGGAACGTCAGCTAAAAAAAGAGAAAACAAAAAAACTGGCAAAAGTTAGATGATTAATGTAGACGAAAAAAACATAATGCGTAATGAAAGTATAACTGTAGATTTCTTTTACAAGAATACTAAAGACAAATTCAATATGAAACTGATGAATAATAAAGTCGGTTTCAATAGAATTATTAATGATCAGAATTTGCATA
>CAZRIQ010000472.1:0-2361 GCA_964600175.1 uncultured Melioribacter sp.
GATTAAATGTCAAAATTTGAGAATCACACAAAGTTAATTTTAAAATAATTACATATTATCTTCTTTTATCTTATATTAAACAGACTATTCGTAAAGGAACAATAAATGAACGACCGGGAAAGTATTGAAAAACTAAGATACCCCATAGGCAAATTCAAGTACAAGGAAGATATAGCTCAAAAAACAACAGACGAATGGATAAATGAAATTGAAATTCTTCCCAAATTATTGAGAGAAGCGGTCGAAAATTTATCGCAGAAACAATTAGATACTCAATACCGCCCCGGCGGCTGGACTGTACGCCAGGTTGTTCATCACATCGGCGACAGCCATCTTAACAGTTATGTTCGTTTTAAACTCGCATTGACGGAAGAAAAGCCGGTAATAAAAACTTACGATGAAGCACTCTGGGCCAAGTTGAACGATTATAAACTGTTAAGTATTGATGATTCGCTTCGCTTTATAGAATTTCTTCATAAGAGATGGGTTGTTCTGCTTCGATCGTTAGATGAAAATGATTTCAACAAAACTTTTATTCATCCTGAATCCGGGGAAACATCACTAAAGAGAAATCTAGGCATCTACGCTTGGCACGGCAAGCATCATCTTGCCCATATTAACTCACTGAAAATGAGAATGAATTGGTGACAACAGGACAACAAAAGGAACCGAGTTTAACTTCCAAAATAAAATTTTGGATAATGCTTATTCTCTCTCTTGCAGTAGGCCTTTTCTTCGGCTGGCTCGATACACGCCCAACATGGGACGACACCGGCATAATGGTTCTTTCAATATTTTTCAGCTCAACTATATTCGGGATAATAATGCCGAAACGTGCCTGGGTATGGGCGCTCGCAATCGGCGTCTGGATTCCTCTAATGAATTTCTTTTACTATCAAAGTTACGAATCAATAGTTGCGATTGTGATTGCCTTTGCAGGTGCCTATTCGGGTGTTATTGTTAGGAAAGCCGGAAAATTTGTCTCCGGTACTAATTAGGTGTAAGCAGTTTTAATTTGTTCTAAAAATTTTTATTCCAGTACAAAAATCCTATCGTAAATAAGTTCAAAAGAAAAAGATTTTTTAGTCGTTCTTTGTTCTATATACTGTGCTACTTTTTCCAGGCGTTTGGGAATCGCCATTATTTTTTCCTGTGCGCTCCTCCCAAATTCATTCAATCCGCCGAGAACTTCGATATTCCAAAAATTAATTACCTCTTCCACAATCTTTTTGTATTCCCACGGACCGTAAATCCCTACTCTTCTAAGTACATCTGCCATTTCTCTAAAATTAGGCATAGAAATCCCGGGCATGTCTATTGCAGGCATTATTGCTAGTGCCGACTGCAATGCACGGTTCGGATCAATTTTTAGAATCTCTTTAAACACGTTACGGTAAAAAGTAAAATGCTTGGCTTCATCAGCAGCTATGTTGTTGAGTATTCCTTTAATTAAAGGTTCTTCATCGCCAATATAATTCCCGGTATTTTTATGAGAGAATTGTGTTGCCCGTTCCTGCAAAGTTGTATAAACAAAAACGCGGTATGGATCTTTATCCCACTCAGGATTAAACCCTTTTTCCTGGTAAACGTACTGCATTTGTTCAAGGCGGGAAAAATTAAAAAGTCTTCCGTCGCGCGCGTAGTCTCTTAAGACACAGCCATGCCTGTCTTCTTCGGCGGTCCACATATTGTTCCATTTCGACCAGAAACTATCACTTCCAAGATACTTAGCAATTAACCTGTGAAAATGAGGAAGTCCTTCTTCGGTAATCAGGTTCAATCCTACAGCAACACGTGCCGCATCCTTAATTCCCTTTATTCTTTCTCTTAATTTCATAATTATATTTTCATGGTCATCATCGTTTTTTTCATCAGCAGGCAGAAAGTCGCTGGAAAACCAGAGTTTCCTTTTTGAAATATGATCTTCCATCCACTGTTTTACTTTCAGTTCCAGCTCGGCAAGAACTTCCGCTTTTGACTGCGTTTCAAACTTCCGTTTATTCGCCGGTAAGATAATATCCATCAGTTTCCTATCTAAATTAAACAATAGTTAAACACTTTAACTTGAAATCCTGAAATTAAGATGAAATTACCAGGTGGGATAATTCATATAATTTCAAAAGATGATTATAAAGTAACCCATTTAAAGGACAATTACTATTATTTTCCGGTGTAGAAGCGAGCAGGCATTAGATTCAAAAATTTATCCTTCCAAGGACAGTAAGAACGGGTTTTCAAGAGCGCCGACAACCCATCTCAAAAATCTAATTGCATCGGCACCGTCAATTATTCTGTGGTCGTACGACAAAGATAACGGCATCATCAAACGAGATTCGAATTTCCCGTCAATATAAACCTGTT
>CAZRIQ010000473.1:0-2359 GCA_964600175.1 uncultured Melioribacter sp.
AAAAAGCGATGAAGACGTTAGGTCTTTCCTCAAATAAAAAAATCAACAAGTCAGAGAAAGAGCAAACTGTTTCAAGTAAATACAAGTGCTTTTCAAACTCAGTCGGAGGCATCGACAACCGTAACACATTCGGGTTCTTTAAAAGTTGAAGAATTACATAGTGTATCCAATCGAATGAAATTTTTCCGATCGAAAAATATTCCTTGGGTTTTTTCAATTATGCTTTTAATTGCATTAATAATTACTTGGCTGATACTTTATAAACCTGCTTCCGAAAAAATTGTAACAAGATTTACACTCGGAATCGGCAAAGATTTAACGCTCGATGTAAATTCGTACCCGGCATTAGCAATTTCACATGACGGAAAAAGTATTGTTTTCAAAGCGAACAGCAATTTTTATCTTCGTAAAATGAACTCCTTTGAACCGCAGTTAATTCCGGGTTTGGAAAATGCTTCATCTCCGTTCTTTTCGCCGGACGATAAATGGGTGGAATTTTTCAAAGACGGTAAATTGGAAAAAATATCTTTGAGCGGAGGTACCCCGGTTGTTTTGGCCGACGCAAGTGACAATCGCGGCGGGACCTGGAATAAACAAGGGTCTATAGTCTTTACTGCAATTACTACGGTTGGCTTATCGTTAATTTCGGAAAACGGCGGTCCGGTTAAAATGATTACTAAACCCGATTCAACAAAAAATGAAAGGACTCATCGATGGCCTTCTTTTCTACCGGACGGCAAACACGTTCTTTTTACGGTTGGATTGATATCCAGTCCTGATTACTATGAAAATGCAACCATTGATGTTGTTGATATAGAAACAGGTGCAAGAAAAAAATTGCTCAATGATGCGAGTACTGCAAGATATATAAATACCGGACATATTTTGTTTTCACGTTCGGGAGTACTTTATGTAGTACCTTTTAATGCAAACAACCTCGAGATTACTGGGCAGCCATTACCGGCTGTCGAGGGTGTTTACAGCGAACTTACAACAGGAATAACTAATTATATGGTTTCCGATAACGGTACACTAGCCTATATACCGGGGGCGGTTGAAGGAGAAAGCAGAAAAATTATAAAAATAGGTATGAACGGGGAAACAACTATTTTAGACTCGGTTGGTCATGCATATCTCGAACCGCAGCTCTCGCCAGATAATAAAAAGATTGCGGTAGTCATTCGCAACGGTGAAGATTTTGACATCTGGATTTTTGATATTCAAAGAAAAACATTAAGCAGATTAACATTCGGTGGATTAAACCGTACACCTCACTGGTCCCCCGTCGGTAAAAGCATTGCATTCATGAAAAGAAAGAAAGACGGAAAAATTGGAATTTATCTAAAACCATATGACGGTAGCGGAGAAGAAGAGGAAATCTACAATGGTGATATAAGACTATATTTGGATGAATGGACAGGAGACGGAAATTATTTGATAGTTGATAATTTGACTTTGGGAGCACAATCAGACCTTCTTATAATTCCTTTTAAAGGGAATAAAAAGCCGTGGAAATTTTTGGATTCTCCTAATGATGAATATGAAGCAAGTATTTCTCCGGACGGCAAATGGATTGCTTATTTAACGAATGAGTCCAGGACCTATCAAATATATGTTCGTTCTTTCCCGAACAAAGAAGGGAAATAGCAAATTTCTACCGACGTTTCCGAAGAACCAAGATGGTCACCGGACGGTAAGTTTCTGTACTATCGTAAGGGTTCACAGCTGATTGAAGTTCCAATTTCATATTCGCCCTCTTTCTCGCCCGGTTTACCGAAAGTATTAATATCCGGATTTCCGTCAATGAATGTAGACAGCGGAATTAGTTACGATATTACATCTGATGGAAAATATTTTATAACAACGACTCCAATAAGCGGATCAACTGTTAAAAGTATCGCAATTGTTATGAATTGGACCGATGAAATAGCAGCACTTACAAAAACCAATAAATAATTTTTAAGGAATTTATTAAATGATTAGTGAACCAATATTACACTGCAAAATAATTGGAAAATTTAGGAACGATAAAAGGACAACAAAAATTAATTTTAATTAATAGAAGAATCCATATTTAATTAACCAATAATCATTTGGAGGAATAAATGAAACTCAAGACTTATGATAAATACAATTCTGTTGTAGTAGAAATTAAAGACAAACTTACCGGCGGGCCGGATGCTGTAAAATTCGGTGATGTATTAAGTGGCCTGGTAAAGGATAACAAAATTAATGTAATAATTGATCTCGGAGGCGTTAAATACGTAGACAGTACGGGTATCGGTATTATGATGAGAGGCTACCAGGATATTTCGAAAGCAGGAGGTAAACTAAAGTTAGCCAACATTAACGATAAGAG
>CAZRIQ010000474.1:0-2355 GCA_964600175.1 uncultured Melioribacter sp.
GAACGTCTGGAAATAGGGGACGTTCCGTTTATTTCGCACGGTGTGAAACCGACGAGAACCGAAGCACTTGAATATTACCGGAGAGTTAAATCCTCATGGAAGTTGAATGTAAACACTTATGAAAAAGTAACCAACATTTCCGGTAAGTATGGAAAATTTGTAATCGAAACCGAAAAAGGAAAATACAATGCCAAAAATGTAGTTGTAGCAATCGGGTTTTATGATCTGCCGAATTTGATGGGTATTCCCGGAGAGAATCTTCCCAAGGTTAAACATTATTACGACGATGCACATCCGTATACTTATCAGAAAATTGCCGTAATTGGCGGAGGGAATTCCGGCGTCGATGTTGCCCTCGAAACTCATCGCCACGGTTCGGACGTAACAATGATTATTAAGAAAGACAAACTTGACGACGGCGTTAAATACTGGGTTCGTCCCGACATTGAGAACAGGATTAAAGAGGGATCGATCAAAGCGTATTTTAATTCAATCGTTAAGGAAATTCGCGAAAAAGAAATTGTGATAGAGACTCCAAAAGGAGAAGTAATTATTGAGAATGATTTTGTGCTGGCTATGACCGGCTATCATCCAGATTTTGATTTTTTGAAAAAGATCGGTATCAATCTCGAATATGAAGGCGACCTAATTCCAAATTATAACGAAGAAACATTTGAGAGCAATGTAAAGGGAATATTTCTCGCCGGTGTTGTCTGCGGAGGAATGGATACCCGTAAGTGGTTCGTTGAGAACTCGCGGTATCATGCGGAAAATATTATGGATCAAATTGTTAAACGGTAAAAACAAAACGAAATGAACAATCAAAAAAAATCGTATTCGCTTGCGAAGGAAAAGATTAAGGTGCTTCTCCTTGAGGGGATACATCAAAACGCTTTAAACTATTTTAAGGCAAATGATTACTTCAGTATCGAGTATTTGAAATGTTCGTTTGAAAGCAGTGAGTTGAAGGAAAAAATAAAAGATGTTCATCTTATTGGAATTAGGTCGAGGTCTCATATCACAGCCGATGTACTGGAAAGTGCAAAGAAATTAATTGCGATCGGGTGCTTTAGTATCGGTACAAATCAAGTAGATTTGCAAGCTGCAAAGGTAAAAGGTATTCCGGTATTCAACGCACCTTTTTCAAATACGCGTTCGGTTGCAGAACTTGTAATAAGCGAATCCATTTTTTTAATTAGAAGAATTCCGGAAAAAAATTACTACGCTCACAGCGGCAAATGGCTGAAGGAAGCATCGAATTCATACGAGGTAAGAGGAAAAAATATCGGTATAATCGGCTACGGACATATCGGTTCCCAGGTTTCCGTGTTAGCTGAAAGTCTTGGGATGAATGTCTTCTATTATGACGTTGTTTCGAAACTCAATCTCGGGAATGCCAAAGCTTGTGAATCTTTGGAGGAACTTCTGAAAATTTCCGACATAATAACTCTACATGTGCCCGAAACCGAAGAAACAAAAAATATGATTACGTATGAAAAGCTTAAGTTAATGAGGAAAGAGTCTTACTTGATTAATTCTTCCAGGGGTTCGGTAGTAAACCTTGAAGACCTTGCAAAAGCTTTGGAAGAAAAACATTTGTTCGGTGCAGCAATAGACGTTTTCCCGGAAGAACCGAATTCGAATAACGAACCTTTTGAAAATGTACTTCAGAAATTTCCAAATGTAATATTAACGCCGCATATAGGAGGGAGTACTTCGGAGGCGCAGGCAAACATTGCACTCGAAGTTTCGGAAAAACTAGTCAAATATTGCGATGTCGGCGCGACAATAGGTGCAACAAATTTTGTTGAAGTTTCCTTAACTCCCAATATTGATAAACAAAGATACCTGCACATTCACAAAAATCAGCCGGGAGTTCTAAATAGGATCACAAAAGTTTTTACTTCAAGAAAACTGAACATTGCTTCGCAGTATCTTCAAACCGATCCTTACGTTGGTTACGTGATTATTGATATCGACAGCAAAGAGCATTCGAAAGAAATATTGAAAGAGTTGAAAGCAATCCCGGAAACAATTAAAGCGAGGGTACTTTTTTAGTTTCGATATCGGATTATTTTAGCAAAATCATTTTTCTAACTGCAGTATATTTCCCGGCGGATAATTTGTAATAATATATGCCGCTTGCAAGATTTCCCCCGTTAAAAGTAACTTTGTAATTCCCGGCAGGTTTTTCTTCGTTTTCTAAAGTTGCTGCCAACCGCCCTAGGCAATCGTATACTTTTAAACTTACAAAGCTGAATGCTGAAAACTGATAGCTGATAGCCGTACTCGGATTAAACGGGTTCGGATAGTTCTGCATCAATTTAAACCCGGATGGGATTTCTGCTTTACCGG
>CAZRIQ010000475.1:0-2353 GCA_964600175.1 uncultured Melioribacter sp.
GATTAATAACTAAGCAAATATTTCAGAACAGGCATCATCATACATTTTTAGAGGTTGAAGAATGAAAAAAATGATTCTCTTTTTACTTTTCATCTTTGGTCCGCAAATCGTTTTTCCTCAAGAACAATCACTAATTCAAAACGTTGAGGGAAGGAAACTCCTCAGCCTCGACGGCAAATGGCACATCATAATAGATCCTTATGAAAACGGGTACTACGATTATCGGCATAAACCGATTCAAAACGGTTATTTCCTAAATTCAAAACCTAAGAACAAAACAGACAGGGTCGAATACGACTTCGATAAATCCGAAACTATGAATGTGCCCGGCGACTGGAATTCCCAGATGGAAAAGTTATTCTTTTACGAAGGAACAGTCTGGTACAAAAAATCCTTTGACTATACAATTAAGAAAAACAAACGTGTTTTCATTTATTTTGGTGCTGTAAATTACGATGCTATTGTTTTCTTAAACGGCGAAAGACTCGATGAGCATATCGGCGGCTTTACACCGTTCGATTTTGAGATTACCAACAATATAAAAGATGGTTCAAACTTTGTCATTGTCAAAGTCGATAATAAACGTCTTCGTGAGGGTGTTCCCACACTCAACACCGACTGGTGGAATTACGGCGGCATTACAAGAGATGTCGAAATTGTTGAAGTCCCGGAAACATTTGTTTGTGATTATTTCATTCAACTTAAAAAAAGTTCGATGAATAAAATTTCCGCTACTGTTCAACTTGACGGTAAAAATTTGGAACAGCACGTTCACATAAAAATTCCGGAAGCAAACATTGATAAAGCCCTTATTACAAACGAAAAGGGATTCGCAAAAACTGAGTTCAATGCAAATCTTAAACTGTGGTCACCGGAAAATCCAAAATTATACGATGTAATTATAGAAGCTCAAACAGATACAATCGCCGATAAAATCGGATTCCGCAGCATAGGTACAAAGGGTACGGAAATATTGCTCAATGGTAAACCCGTCTTCTTACGCGGCATTTCGATACATGAAGAAGCACCTATTAGATCAGGTCGAGCTTATTCAAAAGAAGATGCACAGACGCTTTTTGGCTGGGCAAAGGAACTCGGATGTAATTTTGTTAGACTCGCTCATTACCCGCACAACGAAAACATGATAAAAGAAGCCGAAAGTGCCGGCATAATGGTCTGGTCGGAGATTCCGGTTTACTGGACAATACAATGGGGAAACCCTGCAACGTTTGAAAATGCTTCGAACCAATTAAAAGAAGAGATTACCCGCGATAAAAACCGGGCACCGATAATTCTTTGGTCCGTTGCAAATGAAACTCCTAGAAGTGAGGTACGTCAGGAATTCCTAAAAAAATTGATTGCACAGGCTAAAGAACTCGACTCAACACGATTGATAACCGCTGCAACTGAAACTCATTACATAAATTCCGACACAATTATGCTGGACGATCCTCTCGGACAATATCTCGATGTAATAGGATGTAATGAGTACATTGGCTGGTATGACGGACTTCCGGAAAAAGCAGACATTATAAATTGGAAAAGTTCATTCAACAAACCGCTGATTATGAGTGAACTTGGAGGTGGGGCAAAGTACGGTTTCCACGGAGACACATTAACTGTTTGGTCGGAAGAATACCAGGAAAATTTATACCAACATCAAATTAAAATGCTTAAAAGAATTTCACTTTTAAGAGGAATGACACCCTGGATATTGATGGATTTCCGCTCACCGCGGAGACCATTACCCGGCATACAGGACTTTTTCAATAGGAAAGGTCTGATTTCAAATCTTGGAGAAAAGAAAAAATCATTTTATGTTCTGGAAAAATTTTATAAGTCGATGGAAGATCAATATCAAAAATAAATTGAAAAATTAGTAATTGATTTTACATTACGGTTTAGTCGGGGAAAAATTATGAATGAAACAAAAAACATTGGCGATATGCCGACCAAGGAATTCAAAAAGTACGGATACGAGATAATCGACTGGATTGCCGATTACCTCAATAACATTGATACTTACCCAGTATTGCCGAATATCAAACCGGGTGATATAAAATCAAAACTTCCCAAACAAGCACCGGCTGGTTCGGAGGATTTCAAAAACTTCATGGATGATCTGAACAAAATAATCTTACCCGGCGTTACTCATTGGCAGCATCCAAACTTTATGGCATACTTCAACTCTACCGGCAGTGCCCCGGGAATATTAGGCGAAATTTTAGCAGCAGCGTTTAACTGTAACGGTATGGTTTGGAAATCAAACCCGGCAGCAACTGAACTCGAAGAAACTGTTTTAAATTGGTTCCGGGATATGCTCGGACTTCCGCATGAATTTTTTGGAGTCGTG
>CAZRIQ010000476.1:0-2350 GCA_964600175.1 uncultured Melioribacter sp.
AATTGTATTATTGATCGAAGCGGTTGTGATCGTAGCAGGTTTTAGAAGCCAAGTAGATATATTTTTCGTAAACTATCCCTTATTTTGGTCAAGCAGGGATATGAAAATGGGTTTTGTAAGGAAATATCTGTCAGCAGACGGCCTGCATCAAGCGGTGCGAAATAGTCTAAGTAAAGAAAATCTTCCAGAGTGCGCAAGATCAAACATTAGTTGGCAAGACTGCATTATGTCGGGTTTGGCGATATTTGGCTTAAAATTTCCATCCCTACTTCAATTTGAAAAAGGCAAGGAAAATGCCGTCATACGCCGCAATTTAAAAAATCTTTACCGTGTTGAAGAGGCACCAAGCGACACATGCATGAGAGAGCGCCTTGATACATTGTCACCTCATAACTTTAGGCGAGCATTCAAAACAATATTTGCCTTTCTGCAAAGAGGAAAAATTTTAGAGAGATACTTATATTTTGGTAAATATTATTTGGTTTCAATCGACGGAACGGGTCAGTTTTCCTCAAAAAAAATCCATTGCAAAAATTGTTGTGAAAAGCATCATCGGGATGGCGAAACAAGCTATTATCATCAGATGCTTGGAGCCTCCATTGTGCATCCGGATGAAAAGATTGTTATTCCATTAGCTCCCGAGCCAATCGTAAACGGCGATGGAAACAACAAAAACGATTGTGAAAGAAACGCGGCGAAGAGAATGCTGAAAGATTTTCGTCGTGAACATCCGCATCTAAAAGCCATTATAGTGGAAGATGCTTTAGCATCTAATTATCCTCACCTGTCACTCTTAGATGATTTAAAGCTACAATATATAGTGGGAGTAAAGCCAGGAGATCACAAGTTTTTATTTAATTGGATAACCCACGCCAAAGCCGATAAGCTTGTGATGAACAAAAACAAAATCAAACACACTTTTCGCTACGTGCGTGATGTCCCACTAAACGATGAGAATTTTAATTATCGAGTTAACGTTATTGAATATTGGGAGGAAAAACCGAACGGGAAGAAACAGCATTTTAGCTGGGTCACAAGTCTTGATGTCACCGATGAAAATGTCTTTGAATTGATGAGGGCTGCCAGAGCGAGATGGAAGATTGAAAACGAAACGTTTAATACGCTTAAGAATCAAGGCTATAGTTTTGAGCATAACTATGGGCATGGGAACAACAACCTTTGCTCTGTAATGACCATGCTTATGTTGTTAGCGTTTTTAATTGATCAAGTTCAGGATTTGTGTTGTAGTTTGCGGAAGAAATTGAAGGAAAAGCTTGGGCCATGGTATGCGGTTTTTGCAGAAATTCGTTCTATGTTCAAAATGATCGTTTGGGATAGTTGGGTCCAAATGTATGAGCTAATTTTAGACCCAAGATCTCATCCGCCGCCTAATTGGTTTGGGATGGAAATTGAGGTGAAAAGCTAATCAATTTATAACGGATTAGTGGCCCTTATTGTCAACCGTTGAATTTCAATATGATTTTGCTATGGTTGGCTATTGCCGTTGGCAATGAGTTTCCGCTAGAAATTTGAAAAATCCCAAAATATTGGGATAGACAGCTATTTTTTAGTTAGCTCGGGAATTGCTGTTATGAAACCAGTAATTCCCGAGCTAAATAAATTCTGAGGAAAATGGCGGTTTTTAGAAGCCAAACGTAAATATTTTTCGTAAACTATTGCCTATTTTTACCGAATAAGGATGTAAAAATGGGTTTTGTAAGGAAACATTTATCAGTAGATGGCCTTCATCGAGCCGTGCGCAATAGTTTAAACAAAGAAAAGCTGCCAGCATGCAAGAAATCTAACATTAGCTGGCAAGATTGTATTATGTCTGGGCTGGCGGTATTTGGGCTTAAATTTCCTTCATTACTTACATTCGAAAAAGGCAAAGAAGACGCCATTATTCGTCGGAATTTGAAAAACCTTTATCACGTTAAAGAAGCACCAAGTGATACATGCCTGAGAGAGCGGCTAGATATTTTATCGCCGAAGCATTTCCGAAGGCCATTTAGAATGATTTTTGCTTTGTTGCAACGGGGTAAAGTATTAGAGCGCTTTAAATTTTTGGAAAGTTACTATTTGATGTCGGTTGACGGGACAGGCCAATATTCATCAAAGAAAGTCAGTTGTAAAAATTGTTGTGTAAAGCATCATCGTGACGGAGAGGTTACTTATTATCATCAGATGCTAGGAGCTTCAATAGTCCATCCTGACGAAAGGATAGTCATACCATTGGCGCCGGAACCCATCGTAAACGGAGATGGAAGCAACAAGAATGATTGCGAAAGAAATGCTTCAAAAAGGTTGTTAAAAGACTTTCGTCGTGAACATCCACACTTAAAGACGATAG